>CAYNBL010000078.1:0-11161 GCA_964395205.1 uncultured bacterium
AATTTACGTAGTTTCATAGTCACTCTTGTTATTTAATGAGTACAACTTTCTGGGTGGCAACGTTTACACCGGCAGTCAGGCGAATAAAATAAACGCCCGAGGTGAAGTCAGCTGCATTCCAGACTTGTTTATAAACGCCCGGTTCCGCGTAGCCGCTCGATAGAACGTCCACACGCTGCCCGGTAATATTGTAAGCTGATATTTCAAAGGGACCCGCTTCGGTCAATGAGAATTCAATGGTCGTCATCGGATTGAAAGGATTGGGGTAGGCCTTGTTCAAAGCAAAGGTCTCGGGTGTGCAATCATCACAGATCTCAACATCATCGGTGATATCTTCTTTATATCCGACAAGCAGTTGATGTTCGCCCGAATACTGACTACCAACACCGGTGATCGCGTATTCTGTACCAATTACTAAGGTATCAGCATTGATACCGGTTGTTGGCCAAACTTTGACGATAGTAGAATCCGTTCCTTCAGTCAGGACAAGATTTTTACTGGTGGTGACAGCGTAAACTTCTGCGAGTGTGCCGGTAACGGTTGCGAGTGTACCTTCAAGATCGTCTGAATTAGCACCGCTCACTGTTACAGCTTGTGCTGCCGGCAGAGCTTGTCCGGTTGAGACGATCGAATATTCAAAATTGGTCATTTCAATGGTTGAATAATATTTTTCAACTTTACCCACGAGCTTTACTTTTGTGCCGCGAGCTAGGTCTGTTAACAGAGATCCGGTATAAAGGTTCAAGCCACGGCCTGATTCATCTTGAATGTAACAAGAGGTACGGTCATCGCGAAGGATACCGGCACCGATAGTGATCACACCTTCGATGGTTTTGGTCATGCCGTCATAAGTTAGGATGTTAGTATGGATATCTGCAATATCAACCAAAGCACCTGCAACGGTCATGCTGTAAAGACCCGAATTAATGGTTTCTGTACCGATTGCTGAAATATAATAATCAAGAACGATATTGCCTGTAGTCAGAGAAGGAATAATACCGGCATAGGTCGAACCGCTTTCCAACCACATATCGGCAGGGTTCGTTTGTGTTCCACCTGTGCCGTAATAAACTTTGACGGTCGTAGGAGCGGCAACACCGTCACCGAGTGTAATGTCTACAGTAATAGAAATTTCACTCCCGGCTTGTGGGAAAGCTGTAGTAACCGTTGCATTTGTAAAAGTGTATGCAATGGGTCCGGCCGAATGTGAACCAAGACCGGAGAAGTAATTTGCGTCCATTACGAGCCATTCGGAATTATCGACATTGGTTCCGGCAGAAGCGGTCCAGTCAGAATTTGCTGCGTCTATGGCACCTTTTCTGATAAGAGTATGATTTGTTGTGGCGTTTGTAATTCCTGCAACATCCCAGCCACCCCCGGTGGCAATAACTTCAGTTGGCACACCGATCACATCAACAAGAACACCATTAAGAAATAATCCAACAGCATCTTGACCATTGAAATATGTGACAGCGCTGGTTACATCAGCTTCATCAAGTATGGATTGTATAGAAGAGCTGTTGGCAATAACAAAAACCTCACCTGCGGCCAATGTTCCTGTCAGTACTTCTTCTGTTCCCCAACCTTCGCCATTACTTCCAAGTTTAACGGAATAGCCAGTCAAAGACACGGTAGAGCTATCAAAATTATATATTTCAATGGCTTTATTATTCCCACCGTCACCTTCGATATATTCTGAGATGATCAATTTTGAATCTTGAGGTTCAACAACTGAAATGCTGACAGAATCAAGATCAGAGGCTGCGGCACTGTCCGTCACGGTTAATGTGAATACAAGAGTCGCACTTGCGCTGGGTGCAGTAAAGGTCGTCGTGGCAGCATTGGCGTTAGCCAGTGTTACCGTTGTTCCGCTAACTTGAGCCCAAAGATAAGTTTCGATATTATTGTTGGGGTCTGAAGATGATGTTCCATCCAGAGTAACGCTTGCATCAATAAAAACAAGTTGATCTGCACCCGCATCGGCTACAGGTGGATAATTTGTACCGGCGGCAAGAACTTGTCCGGTATTGATCGCGCCGGGTGTGTTGGAAGTAACTGCCCAAGGAGAGCCATCCAGTCCTATACGAGAAATTGAAGAATCAACGCCAGCTTCCCACATATCGTCACCAAAAGAATCAACATCTTCCATTGGGTTCCCGGCAAGATCGTTCAAAGCACCTTCATAGGCCACACCGTCAACGATACTGCCGTTTACAGAAAGCTGGACACCATCCGGCGGACCATTTTGTAACCAACCATATGCTCCAGGAGCCATAGTGTGGTCAACATTTGTTACAGCAGCTACTCCAATAACATAAAATCCGTAGCCAGCTGATTCATCAGTAAGCGTAATTGTACCAAGACTAATTGTAGTATAAGATGTGCCACCATTTCCGTTGATCAAGTCAACGACAACATTTGTATAACTGCCTGCAGGACCTGCGAGTTCAAGAAACTCATAGTCGTCCGTACTGGGTTGGTCGTAATCAATTTCATTGATAAATAGTTGACCGTAAGCGGCGACTCCGACTACGAGCAACATGATGATCAACAAATTCCGTTTCATAATAATTCCTCCAATAATTTTTGTTATAATATTTTTTTGTGTCAATCAGAAAAGTAACGATTTTAGAGGTGTAATAAAATCTTTTTCTTATATAATTAAAGACGTGAAACGCCTGCCGGCCAGAGCCTCGGCGCAGGCTGGTGAGACGTAAGACGTAAGAGGTAAGAGGTGAGAGAAAGAAGGCAAAGGGCAAAAGGCAAAGACCTTCCGGCTGGTGTCCGAACATAGAGAGGATCTGTCGGATGGTCGAGTCGAGAAGAAGCGATAAATGATGAATGAAGAATCGATATCCGAACAAGGAACAAGGAGTTTTGAATGACGAAGTAAATATTCACTTCGAAAATCGCATATCGTTAATCCTTGTTCATTATTCGAGGAGTCCCGTAGGGACGACAGCTTTGTAGTAGATCAGTCGGATTTGAATAATGAGCTCCGTAGGAGCGGAACGCAAAGGACAATTGACAAAGGACAAAAGATCAAGGCAAAAGGCAAAAGATAAAGACCTTCCGACTGGTGTCCGAACATAGAGAGGATCTGTCGGATGGTCGAGTCGAGAAGAAGTGATAAATGATGAATGAAGAATCGATATCCGAACAAGGAACAAGGAGTTTTGAATGACGAAGTAAATATTCACTTCGAAAATCGCATATCGTTAATCCTTGTTCATTATTCGAGGAGTCCCGTAGGGACGATAGCTTTGTAGAAATGTAGTCACATTAAAAACATGAGCTCCGTAGGAGCGGAACAAATTCAATTGACCCCGCTTCGTTGAAACTTTGCAGGGCAGGCGTAAAACGTGAGACGTAAGAGGATAAGATCCTTGTTCTGAGATCAATTTATCTTTTGAGCTTGACCCCAGCGGGGTCATATAGCAATAGAAAGTTGATCCCAAATAAATCTGAACTACAGCGTAGTTCAACAGACAAGCAGAGTTTGAGATGAAGGGGTGGGGTTCGGAGTTCGGAGTGTAAGAGGGTACGGAGGGCAGGCGTAAAACGTGAGACGTAAGAGGATAAGATCCTTGTTCTGAGATCAATTTATCTTTTGAGCTTGACCCCAGCGGGGTCATATAGCAATAGAAAGTTGATCCCAAATAAATCTGAACTACAGCGTAGTTCAACAGACAAGCAGAGTTTGAGATGAAAAGGTTTAGGGTAGAGACGCCGATTCTTGACCAGCGTAGCCTTGGCGAAGATGGTTATCGCGTCTAAATCAAGACGTAAGATGTAAAACGTAAGTCCCGTAGGGACGACAGCTTTGTAGTAGATCGGTCTGATTTGAATAATGAGCTCCGTAGGAGCGGAACAAATTCAATTGACCCCGCTTCGTTGAAACTTCCAGTCTTCGCTGAAGCTACGACATGGCACGGCGCAGGGCAGGCAAAGGACAATTGACAATTAAATATCTTTGGAGTGACAAATATATGCTCTCAGCGCTCAGCGCTCATTTCCCAGTTCTCAGCGCTCATTCCCCAGTTCTCAGCGCTCATTCCCCAGCGCTCACTGCCCCGCGCCCAGCGCCCTCTTCTAAATATTCATACTTTTTTTATCGAAGATCCTAACACTGATGAGCAGGAGTATTATAGTCATCAGCAGAAGTAACCCACTGGACCACCATGCATAGCCGGGGTTTGAAAAGATCTTTGGGACATCGATAAAGCTGAACAGCGAAAGATACTTTAGTCCGGATAGCTTGTCCCCCACACTTGAGAGCATCCTGAACATTAGGAAAATCAGGGGAATACCCACGCCAACCATCAAGGAATTTTTTGACTCACTGAAAATACAGGAAGCCAAAAAGGCAATACCGCAAATTGCCAAATGAACGGCAACGGTGACAAGGTTCAAAAGTAAGTATTTGTCTATGTCCAGCATCCCGGGGAACATCATCTCACTCACAAGGAGCCCCATGGCGATGGATAGTATCAAAAGAGCAATGATAGAGCTGAAAAGAAAAGCAGCTTGAGTCAAAACGATCTTTTTCCGTGTGTTGGGTGTAGCAAGAAGATAGACCATAGATCCGCGATCAATATGACGAGCAATAAGTTTATTCGAAACCGTAACCGTATAGATCAACGGGAATATAAGAAAAAGGAAACCATATAAGTAAGTGCCGATATGATTTGTCAGATCGTATCCTATGGCATTGAACCCAAAGGCTGAAACTATGGCGGGTGGCAGAGTAGCGACAATAGCTTCCATTCCTTTCGCATTTTCCGGGTCGTACATGCCAATGAGCATGCTTATGTACATGAGGAGAACAAGGAACATGCCCAGCCAAAGTTTCCAGTTTGCCTTAAGGGAAGCGAAAAAAAGTGTCTTATTCATGTTGACCTCCGTTCTTTCCGTAATAGGTCATGAAAATGTCTTCCAGCGAACGTTGCTGGACATCCAGGTTCAGTACTTTTAAGGCAGACAAGACCTTGATAAAACCGTCGAAATTTTCCCCCACGTGTACCTTAATCTTGCGCTTTCCCATGGCATGGGTCTCCAGTCCGGATTTTTCGAGTTTTTGAGCATCTTCCTTGGTATTTAGGGTGACAATGAACTCCCTGCTTTTCATTGCTTTGAGGGATTTAAGATCTTCTATGGTTACAAGACGCCCTTCACGAATGATTCCGGCTCGGTCGCAGCTGCGTTCGACTTCTTCGAAAATATGAGAAGACATCATGATAGTTTTTCCGCGGGATTTTTCTTTGTCGACCAACTCCATAAATTCATTCTGCATGAAGGGATCAAGTCCGCTGGTTGGCTCATCTAGGATGTATATCTCAGGGTCGATCATAAAGGTAGCAATGATCCCGAGTTTTTGTTTCATCCCCTTGGACATTTTCCTGATTTTGCCCTCGGTTTCCAGTTCAAATTGGTCAATCAACTTGTCACGGCGTTCATTGCTTTTCATCAGATGCATGTCACCTACAAATTTGAGAAATTCAAATCCGGTCATATTATCAAAAAAAGCGATCTCGCCCGGTAGATAGCCGATGATCTTTCGCAATTCGGCGGTATCTTTCCGGCAATCCAATCCGCGAATGGTGACCCGGCCTTCATTTGCATTGGCGAATCCCATGATATTCCGGATCGTAGTGGTCTTGCCGGAGCCGTTCGGACCAAGATAGCCAAAAACCTCACCCTCTTTGATCTCAAAATTAAGATCAAAAATACCTTTCCCGCTTTTATAGATCTGTGTCAATTGTTGAACTTTGATCATGATAGCACTCCTGATTAATGAGATATATAAATGTAGGGATAAGGGAGGGTTAATTCAATATAAAATAAGCACTCAAGACCCCCAACCCCGAGCTTGCCGCCTGCCGGCCATAGCTTTAGCGTAGGCTGGAAGGGTTGAATACACTCACCCGGGGCGAAACCCCGGGACCACCAAGCTTCCACTTCCCACAACCCCGAGTCTACCAATCAAACACTTCTCACAACCCTGAGCTTGTCGCCTGCCGGCCATAGCTTTAGCGTAGGCTGGAGGGGTTGAACACACTCACCCGGGGCGAAACCCCGAGACCACAGAGCCCTCGCTTCCCCCAACCCTGAGCTTGCCGCCTGCCGGCCATAGCTTTAGCGTAGGCTGGAGGGGTTGAATACTTTTCAATTTTCATTCCCAACAAAAAAACCCGCCACAAGGACGGGTTTTATAAGGTCTATAAGAAGTTAGTCTAGTTGACAGCTTCTTTTAGTTTTTTAGCAGCTTTGAATTTTACATTCTTAGAAGCTTTGATCTGAATTTTTTCGCCTGTTTTAGGATTGACGCCTTCACGTGCGGCGCGTTTAACAACAGCAAAGGTACCAAGACCGGCAACAGCAAATTTTTCACCTTTTTTAACTTCAGCGAGCATTGTGCCTACGAAAGCATCTAGAACTTTTTCAGCTTCAACTTTTTTAACATCTGCGGCATCTGCCAATACTTTCAACAGTTCATCTTTTTTCATTTTTTTTCTCCTTGGTTTGTTAATTAAATTTGACTGTTCTTGAGTCATTCATGAAAAAAATAACAATAATAATCGCATAAACAAAGGATTTTTTAAGTTCTTGTTATAAATAAACCATGTATATATATTACACAGTATGAAACATACTAAGCCTCAAATTTCAGTCGTGATCCCGGTTTATAATCGAGAGCTAAGCATAAGGCGAGCCATAGACTCCGTATTGTGTCAGGAATTGCTTCCTGATGAGATCATTGTTGTTGATGATGGTTCCACTGACGGAACCCCCGAGATATTAAACTCGTATCTGCCTAAAATACAAATAGTTAGACAGGAAAATAAAGGCGTCTCAACGGCCAGAAACCGGGGTATAGAAGCCGCCGCTGGAGAGTGGATAGCCTTCCTGGATTCCGATGATGAATGGATGCCCGATAAGCTGCAAAAACAGATCAGCTGTTATCGGCTACATTCCAATATGCGTATTTTACAGACGGAAGAACGTTGGATACGCAATAATATGCGGGTTAACCCCGGAAAAAAATATGCAAAAAAAAGTGGAAATATCTTTAAACAGTGCCTAAAAACATGCATTGTGGGTCCTTCAACGGTTATTTGCAAGGCGTCATTATTGGAAGAAATGGGCGGTTTTGACGAAAATTTACCGGTGTGTGAGGACTATGATCTCTGGATCCGCATCGCCGCAAAATATCCCATCCCGCTTCTCCCGGAAGCCTTGACCGTCAAGTATGGCGGTCACCCTGATCAGCTCTCGCTTTCCACACCTGCAATGGACCGTTACCGCGCGCAGTCTCTGGAAAAAATATTAAAGGAAGAGCCCCTTTCCCGGATACAACGGTCTGAAGTTCTTGAGGAGTTGATCCTTAAATTGAGTTATCTCTACGAGGGGGCGCTGCGGCGAGGGAAAAATGAACCATTTTATCATAAAAAGATCAAATATTATCAAGGTTTAATTGAGAAATAATTGTAAATAATCCTCAAAAACAAAAAGACGATTTCTTTTTGCACCGGTTATTTCATGGAGGATACCAATTTTCTCAAGATCACTGATTAACTTATATGTTGACGGCATTGATGACTCGGTGATTTTTCCAACTTTCATAGCGTCCGTATAAGGACTTGTATATAAATAATTGACAAGTTTTAACGCTTTATCGGCTCTTGAACCAAGTGAATAGATTTTGTCCTCAGTGTGTTTTTGCAATTGAAGTATCTTATCAAAAGTTAAAATCCCTTTTTTTGCGGTATCGATCAGGCCATTAAGAAAAAAGTCAAACCATTGATCCAGATCATTATTTTTACGAACCAATATTAACTTATCATAATACTGAGCTCTATTATTCTCAAAATAATCGGAAAGATATAGTATTGGTTTTTTAAGTATACCACGATTGATCAGATATAATGGTATTAGCAGTCGGCCTACCCGCCCATTCCCGTCTAAAAATGGGTGAATCGTTTCAAATTGATAATGAAATAACGCGATCTTCAATAATTCGGGTATATGGATGTTTTCATTATTGATGAATAGATCCATATCTCCCATTAATGTGTTAACTGAAGTATGTACCGGCGGTACAAATGCAGCATCATTTATTGAGGCACCACCAATCCAATTTTGACTTTTTCGAAATCCCCCCGGGTGCTTATGCTCTCCGCGAACTCCTTCCATCAGGATTTTATGGGTGCCGCGGATCAATCTTGATGAAAGGGGAAGCATCGTAAGCTCATTTATTGACCATTCGAGAGCTTTAATGTAATTTTGAACTTCTTCCCAATCGTCTTTGCTTTCAACAGGTACATTTTCTTCACTTAATAAAGCTTCTTCCATTTTGGTTTGTGTGCCCTCGATCTTACTACTTTGAGTCGCTTCTTTGACAACATACATTCTTATAAACAGGTTAATATTTGGAACATACTCGGAATACATATCCAATCGTCCAAGCTGTCTGTCAGCCTGACTTAAAAGCGTTATGATCTTCATATTATCAATATGCCATTTTCTATTGATCAAATTGGGTTGAAAACTCTTATAAGAGCCTTGATCTTGATAATAACCGGCATGAAATTGTTTCATTTATGACCTCAGAATTAAATACATATTTTTCTTATTTAAGAAAATAAGGAATATCTTAAATAATGCAAGCTTTTATTTAAGATAATGATAAATTTCATTATTAAGCGACGCATTAATTTAAGATTTTGATGACATAATTAATATTGTATGTCAGATATTTTGCGAGAGTGTGGTTTCTATTCTGTAATCAAAGGCTCTTATTTCCGGGTAACTCCAGCATGCCGACCAGCTATCGCTTTCCACTCCCGCAATGGATAGGTTTCGGGTTCAATCGCTTGAAAAAATATATCAAGATATTGTACTCAGCGATGCCCAAAAAATCGATGTGCTGGATGAGCTTATTCTGAAGCTAAGTTATTTGCATGGGGGGAGCAATTCGTCGTGGAAAAGATGCAGATATTTATCTGGAGAAATTGATGCATTATCGCAAGTTTAAGGCATGTGAACAGTAATAGGCGAAAATTATAGTATGGTGAAGAAATTTGCTGTTTCCTTAAAAAAATATTTGAGATAGAAAAATATATATATATATTATTCAATGATATAAAATATAAAATAATAAAACAGGGGGTGTCCTGTGAAAAAGATCCTCATTTTTTCTTTGTTGTTCATTTTGACTTTGATCACTCAATCTTGCTTTGAAACTGAAACGTATTCCGTATCGGGGACGATAAATTATTTGGGTGAAACAGTTGAAGGTGCAACCGTTAGTATCGATAATATGTTCAATTGGACAACAGAAACCGATGCAGAGGGTCAGTACACCATTCAGTCAGTGACAAAAGGAAGACATGATTTAACGGCAAAACTTGACGGTGAAAATCAAAGTTATTCCATGGTCGAGAATACCATTCAGGTGAATAGTGATCTTCAATTAAATGAGATCAGATTGCCTAAAACGGTTCACATGGTTTCGGTTGAGCTTGGAGCAGAAAATGCTATTAACATAAAATGGTTTTCATCGGATGCAAGCGATTTTAGAGAATATAAGATTTATCGTCATGAAACATCAGGCCTAGATGAAACTACCGGAACTCTGGTTCATGTAACAACAGAAAGATCGGACACAACATTTACCGATGATGATACATCTCCAAACATCACATATTTTTATCGTGTTTTTACAATGAACGATTTTGGTAAGCTGGGTGGCAGTAATATTTTATCCGCTAAAACAGGGCTATATAATATGATCAGGAATGGTGATTTTGAGATAATCGATTTTGCATCCGGTTTCCCACTTCCATGGTTTGTCTGGAATAATGATCCACATGTAAGATTAGATTCATCTGAGGTATACCATGGGAATTATTCCATGCTGATTGAAAGAACGGACTCAATGGTAACATCCTACGATTTGATACAAGAACTTAATCTTGATCAGATGGTTGATGGTCAACGTTATAAATTGTCATATTGGATAAAACATACTGAGATGACAGGTAATCAACCTACCATGGACATATTAATTGCCCATGCACCTATTGAATCCACAAATTGGTATTATTTTTATCCCGTTTACCGTGCTCCCCAATCTGCAACGGAATGGGGTTATGAGGAATGTACTTTTACTTATAGTAAAGATAATGGCGCAGCTAATATCTTTTTTCAATTAAGTGTAGCTGGTTACCCTGCATATAATGTCTGGATCGATTCGGTGGCAATCATTCAGTTTGATGAATAAATAGGTCTATAATGGATTTTATCGTTTTTTTGATCGTAGGTAGATTTTTACCCAATGGGCTGAAAAAAAACATGGACAAGCATGGACATAGTGAACGCTTACTGAGTGCGCTTAATTAAGAATTGAAAATTAAGAATGAATAACTAATAACGAATATTTTCTTTTTATATCTTGTCTCTCATATTTTTTGTATTCCCTCATGAATAGATCTCTCCGCTACGTCACTTTCAGTGACTCCGGTCGAGATGACAGGCTTTTGTTCACCTTCTTACTCTCTTGTTTTTTTATCTTTTCATTAATAGATCCTTCACTTTCGCCTGCCATGCAGGACTCCGTTCAGGATGACAGGTCTGCTATACATTCATCGTTTATCGTTCATCGTTTATTGTTTATCGTTTTCATCAAACTATCAAAAGCTTGTTCAAATTTGACTAATCCTTCGTTTTCCAGCTGGTCTGTGATCGCATTCAGATCTATTCCATATTTCGTTAGTGTATTCAGGAGTTTGTTCGCTTCTTGCAGATTTTCAGCAATGCGATTTGCGGGTTCACCATGGTCCCGGTAAGCATTTAGGGTTGCAACCGGAAGGGTATTGACCGTCCCGGGTCCGATCAGAGGTTCTACATATTTTATATCACTTTCATCCGGGTTTTTGGTGCCGGTACTGGCCCAGAGCAGGCGCTGAACCTGTGCCCCTTTGTCAGTCAGTTGAGCAAAGGATTCACTTCCAAACATGTTTTTATATTTTTGGTAAGCGATCTTCGCACAAGCGATCGCGGTTTGACCTTTGAGTTCAGGAGCTCTGTTTCCTAATAAAGTATCCACCAAAGTATCGATACGGCTTAAGAAAAAACTGGCAACCGAAGCAATGCCCTCCAG
>CAYNBL010000079.1:0-11027 GCA_964395205.1 uncultured bacterium
TGGATGGCTGGCGCTATCAAATGGGCTTTGCTTTGGATGATGATTCTTTTTATTTATTCTACAAGAAGCCTCTTGACAATACAAAATAATTGATATTTTTTAGTAAACTAATTTGACAATGGCTTAAAGGGATAGTAGTTCTGATTTACTCCTTATTCTGACGGACACACAGGTCCGTCACACCCCACTCCGAACTCCGAACCCCTTTACACCAAACACAGGGAGGGTATATGCATTTCAATTGGGATGTCTTCATTAATTTAGGGATTATTTCTTTCGCTTTATTAATAGCGACTTTCATTCGTTCTAAGGTAAAATTCTTTCAGAAATTCCTTATTCCGAATGCTCTGACGGCCGGTTTTATTCTCCTGCCACTCTACAACTATGTTTTTCCAATGTTGGGATTCGAACTGGGTTCACTCAAAGATCTGGCTTACCACTTTTTAGGTATGTCCTTTGTAGTCCTAACACTAAAACATTCTCAACCTAAAACAAAAGACAATGATGGTGCCATGCCGATGGCAATTGGTATTCTTTACCAATACTCTATACAGATCATCATCGGTTTGCTCTTGACGGTTGGAATCATTTATACTATTAGACCCGAACTTTTCCACAGTTTTGGCGTTTTCATGCCTCTCGGCTTTGTTCTCGGTCCGGGACAAGCAATGTCCATTGGTATGTCTTGGGGTAACACCATGGCACTGGAAGGTCTTGGCTCAGTCGGACTGACTTTTGCGGCCATTGGTTTTATCCTCTGCTGTTTTGGTGGAATCTATTTTATCAATTTCGCTATCCGAAACAAGTGGGTTTCTAAAGAAGAATTAGTCTATATGGAAAAAGGCGGAACACGCCGCGGTATCTTCTCTCGCGATAGAAAAGAACCCCTGCCTGTAGGTTCATACCTGACAAGTGAAAGTGAAGCTATCGATAGCATGACCCTTCAAATGGGATTGGTGATCTTTACTTATTTCCTATCATTCCTGGCCTTACTCGGACTCACAAAACTTCTCGCTCTCATCGGTGATGCAGGCGTCCAATTAGGCGACAGCCTTTGGGGTATCAACTTCATCTTTGCCGCTCTGACCGGAATGGTAATGCGTAAGATCCTGGTTGGCATAAAAGCAGATCATATTGTCGATAACATGACCATGAACCGGGTTTCGGGTTTACTTGTCGATATTATGGTAACTGCCGCTATCGCTGCAATTTCTATCGCAGTAGTTTTGGATTATTGGTTGCCGATACTCATCGTTTCACTTGTGGGAGGAGTTATCTCGATCTGGGCCGTTATCTATGTTGGTTCAAGGATGTATAAAACCCATCGTTTCTTCAGAACTCTCATGATCTTTGGCGTTTCAACCGGTACACTGTCAACTGCGCTTGCACTACTGCGTGTGGTTGATCCTGATTTCAAATCACCCGTTATTGAAGATTATACCTTCGGTTCAGGAATTGTGTTCGTCTTGGTCATTCCTTTGATTCTATTTATGGGTTGGCCGGTCAGAACATTTATGACAGGTGAATGGATATGGTTCTGGATGTTTTTTGCTCTGACCTGTGTATATTTCATTGGCTGTACGATCTATTTCATCGTAAAATCGAAAAAGAATGCTTTCAAAAACAAACGACAGGTTTGGCTGAGAAAAAAAGCAGATTAAAACGTGATACGTGACTCGTAACGCGTAACTCGATATAATAAAAGTAGGGGCTCGACATGTCGAGCCCTTTTTATTTCCTTGCAACAAAAACTGTCATCTTGAGCGGATCCGACGTAGTCCCGAAATATCGGGACGAAGGAGGAGGAGTCGAAAGATCTATTCATGATTCATATTTCCTTTTCATGAATAGATTCTTCAGCTTCGCCCCGATCATTCGGGGCTGCGTTCAGAATGACAATATTATTGTTTTATTATTAATAAAGGTCTTTCACAAATTCAATATATTCTTCCGCAGTAATCTCTTGCGCTCTTTTCCCCCAAGAAAATTTATCTTCGAGTTCCGGTCGATAATATTTCTTTAGACTATTTTTGAGTGTCTTACGTCGTTGATTGAAAGCGGTCTTAACGAGCTCAATGAATAAGGCATCATTGATCTCAATATCTTTGAAAGTAAATTTCACGCAAGCTGATGTAACTTTGGGCGGCGGATAGAAAACCGACGGCGGGATGTTGAATAAATACTCAACATCGGCAAAGCACGCGGACAGTACTGAAAGAATACCATATGCGTCCTCTCCCACTTGCGCCGTGAGCTTTTCGGCAAATTCTTTCTGAACCATGAACACAGTTTCTTTGATCTGCGTGCGATATCGAAATAATTTGTATATCAAGGGACGGGAAACGTTATAAGGAATATTTCCAACACATTTATTGACAGGTAAATAGGGTAACCAATCTTCAGTGACGGCATCGCATTCGATGCATTGAAACTGCGGGTGATCTTTGGCTATATCTTTCCATTTATTGGCAAGATCCGTATCCAGTTCCAGACTGGTCAGCATGCAGTCACTTTTTAAAAGTTCATGAGTCAGTGCACCCTCACCCGGTCCGATCTCAAGAACGCTATTGTTTTCATTTATATCGATCGCTCGCATGATCTTTGCGATCATGTTTTTGTCGTTAAGAAAGTGTTGTCCGAGAGATTTTTTGGGGTAGTGGGACATAATTTATTACTACTCTTGAAATCCTCACTGAGATCGTCCTACGGACCCCTACGGGCTGAACAAATTTCCTTCAGAAATTTTTCAGGATGACTCGTGAGCCTTACTAAATATTAAAAAAACTTTTCGCTGTATTCGTCGTGATCTTTGCGATCTCTTCGATAGGTCTTTGAAAGATCTCTGAATATGCTCTGGCGACTTCCACCACGTAAGCGGGTTCGTTCTGTTTGCCACGGTGCGGGATGGGTGCCATCCACGGACAATCGGTCTCTATCATGAGTTTTTCCAAAGGAAGTGTTTTTACCAGTTCCTTGACTTTATTTGCAAAAGTCACGACTCCGGTAAAGGAGATCAAAGCACCTTTTTCTAAGACCTTAAAAGCAAATGCTTCATCGCTCCCGTAACAATGGAATTGGGCATTAAAATAATCCGCTTCATCAAGGATGGCATAGGTATCGGCATCAGCTGCGCGATTATGCACAATCATCGGATATCCTTTATCCTTTGCCAACTCAATTTGTCCGCGAAAAACACGCTTTTGAATATCCTCGGGAGCATAATCACGGAAATAATCCAGTCCGATCTCCCCTATGGCACATACTTTAGGATGCTTTAACATTTCTTCAAAAACACTTAAATGTTCATGTGAAGCATCCGTGCTATCATGAGGATGGATCCCCACAGCTGCAAAAATATTATCGTATTTATCTGCAAGTGAAATAGCTCGCTCAGACGTGATCAAGTCGATCGAGGGAACAATAATTCGAGTCACACCTGCTTCCAATGCCCTGTCTATATAGGGCTGAACATCCTCATAAAAAGGATCCAGATTAAGATGTGCGTGTGTATCGGTAAACATGAGTCTCCCTGAGACGGAAGGTTTACATTGTTTCAAGTAATTTCATATCAAAGCGCGGGAAAAGTGCTTTCATTTCGCCCAATTCTATACCGCTTTTCAGGTCTTCCCACTTCATGAGTGACCCCGGCGTATCACCGCTGTTCAACATGGAGAAAAATTCAGTCATTTTTTCAGGTAGTAGCGGATATAGCAAAGAAGCTGAGAAACGCAAACTTGCCAGTGCAGTATAAAGCACAGTTTTTGTTGCTTCCAGATCTGTTTTCGCTAATTTCCACGGCTCTGTTTTTTCAAGATAGCGATTGATCGATGTTACATAAGATATGACATCTGAAGCGATGGCATTAACATTTAGTTTATCCAGATCTTTCATTACTAATTCCCGGCAACCTTCAGCTGCATTTGCCATAGACTTTTCATCTTCGCCCAATTCACCGGGTATTGGGACTTTACCATCATAATATTTCTTGATCAATTTAAAGATACGGTTGACCAGATTCCCAAAATCGTTGGCAAGATCAGTATTGTAAGTTTGATAAAAGCGTTCTTTGGAAAAATCCGAATCGCTGAACAAAGGTCCTTCTTTAGCCATATAGTAGCGATAGGCATCTTTGCCCACATTATCGCAATGCATTTGAATGGTTTCAAGATCAATAAAATTCCCAAGAGACTTACTCATCTTCTGACCTTCAGATGTCCACCAACCATGAGCGAATACAGTTTTGGGGAGCGAAATACCTGCTGCCATGAGCATAGTCGGCCAATAAACACAGTGAGTTGTTAAAATATCTTTACCGATAAGGTGCACAGCCGGCCAGGTCTTTTGAAAACGTTCATCATCCTGCAGATAACCCGGTGCGGTCACATAATTCAGGAGTGCATCAAACCAGACATAGGTAACATAATCTTTATCAAATGGCAGCTCAATTCCCCAAGATAAGCGTTCTTTCGGACGAGAGATACAGAGATCCTTTAAAGGTTGTTTAAGAAAGCCGAGGATCTCGTTCTTGCGGTTCTCAGGTTGGATAAAATTGGGATTGTCATTGATATATTTGATAAGACGATCCTGATAAGCACCCATCTTAAAATAGTAATTTGTTTCGCTGATGCGTCTCACATCACGATACTTACCTTCTTCATAGTCTTTTTCAGTGATAAACAGCTCATCGGCCACACTGTACCAACCTTCGTGTTTATCTTTGTAGATCTCACCTTTATCGAAAAGATCCTGCAGAACATGTTTAACCACTTTAACGTGACGATCTTCGGTCGTACGAATAAAATCATCATTTGAAAGATTAAAATAAGACCATAATTCCTGAAAACGGGTGGCATATAAATCACAATGTTCCTTTGGAGAAATACCATTTTTTTCCGCCGCTTGCTGTACTTTTTGTCCGTGTTCATCCGTACCGGTCAGAAAAAATACATCGTCATCTTTCATCCGGTGATACATTGCGATCATTTCGGCGATCAGCGTAGTATAAGCTGAGCCTATATGCGGACGGTCATTGACATAATATAGAGGCGTTGTGAGATAAAAAGATTGCGACATGCTTCTTCCCTATTTGATAGCTTTATTATTAAAAAGATCGATGATTCGAGCACTGATCGCTTCGAAAGTACCGAGACCATTGATCTGTTCAAGTAATGCTTTTTCCTCGAAAAAAGAGATCAGAGGTTGAGTATTTTTCTTATAGACTTCCATACGGTTAAGAATGGTCTCCCGTTTATCATCATCACGCTGATATAATTCTCCACCACACTGCTTGCAAACTGCATCTTTAGGTTTACCATCGGGATAACCCACGGTTGAAGAACATTCTTTACAGGTCCAGCGGGAAGAAAGACGGCGAACCAATTCTTCTTCAGGGACATCGATCAAAAGAGCCATACTCAACGCAACGCCTTGTTTATCAAGCATTTCAAGAAGCGCATTAGCTTGTGGGACTGTTCGGGGGAAGCCATCAAGGATATAGCCTTGTTTCTTTGCTTCGAATTCAGCGGTGATCTTATCAAGTATACCTATCATCACCGAATCGGGTACCAATTCACCTTTATCCATAAAAGATTTAGCTTGTTTACCCAAATTGGAATTATTGCGGATCTCACCACGAAGAAGATCTCCTGTTGAAAGTTTGACTACATTATATTTTTCTTTTAAAACATCAGCTTGTGTACCTTTTCCGGAGCCGGGGCCACCCAATAAAACCAATCGCATCATGCTATCCTTGCTTTTCGTTAATCATATTCGTTTCGTCCCTAATTTAACATCTAAGAGGCATATATAAAACATGTAAATAAGGTTTGGGTATAAGAGAAGTCAAAAAAGCTTGAGTCAAGTTTTTACAGTAAATAATTGTATAAATTTGATTAATTACGCGTTACTTGAAGTGTATATATAAAAAACTTGCCTCAAGTTATTTTACTGAAATATTATATTAATTTGATACAGGTCACACATTTTTCGAATTGGGTACATAAAAACTTGACTCAAGTTTTATTTGTGTACCACTGTTATCTTATATTTTGCAATTCCTTTTCATACCATGAGTAAATAGTATTATATTCCCTAGAATTAACGGAATAAAAATGAAATTTCGAAACCCCTACATCATGGTACTGCTGGCATTGATACATGTCGCTTTTATTCAGGCTCTGCCCGATACACTCTCTGTTATAGGTGTGGGTGACCTGATGTTGGGAACTTCTTTCCCTGATAGCTCAACACTTTCGCCTCATCCTGAAAATTTATTAAAGGATGTGGAAAATATTATCCGTTCAGCCGATCTGTCTGTCGCCAATCTTGAAGCCTGCATGATCGATGAAGGCGGCGAACCAAAGGATTGTTGGGGCAAGACCGATCGTTGTTTCATTTTCCGCATGCCGGAATCATATGTTCATCATATTTTAAATGCGGGTTTTGATGCCATTTCCTTGGCTAACAACCATGCTAGAGATATGGGATATCAGGCTTATCGCAGAAGCATGGAAGTTTGTGATGAAGCCGGCTTACATCATGCGGGCATTTATGATGCTCCTTCTACTGTTATCACAAGGGATGGTGTACGTTTCGGCTTTGCCGCTTTTTCACCTCATTGGGCAACCTCTCGTATGCAAAATGATGACAATGTACGAAAGGTTATCTCTGATCTTGAAAAAATCTGCGATATCGTAGTTGTTATGTTCCATGGCGGCGGTGAAGGTGAGGAATATAATCACACATTAAAAAAGAACGAAAATTATAACGGTGAGATACGCGGTGATGTTTATCATTTTTCACATACGGCTATTGATGCAGGTGCCGATATTATATTTGGCTCAGGGCCGCATGTAACACGAGCAGTTGAGCTATATAAAGACAGATTTATCGCATACAGTTTAGGTAATTTCTGCACCTATCGGCGTTTTAATCTGAATGGTTCAAGAGGATGGGCTCCGATCATGAATGTTTTTACAGATATGGAAGGAAAGTTCCTCTATGCAAAAGCGACTGCGATCAGGCAACCCTATCCGGGGTATCCGCTATTGGACTTACAAAACAGAGCAATCAAAGAATTACAAAAATTAACGACTCAGGATTTTCCTGAGATGGATAGTGTCCTGTTCATTGACGATTCAGGATATATCAGCAAACGATAAAAAGGGAGTTTATGGAAGGCGTACTTATTAAAGATCAATTCGGTTTATTGGCAATACTTATGATCATTCCGGCAGTCATCTATGCCATTAACAATCATACTAACTGGGGAAAACGCTTTTTTAGAATTGTACCTCCCCTTGTCTTTGCCTATTTCATTCCCACTATCCTAACTTCTTTAGGGATCATTCCGGATAGCAGTCCAATATATTCTGAGATCAAAAGATTCGTCCTTCCCGCTTCGCTTTTACTTTTGACTCTCGCCATAGATATCAAAGGAATTTTGAAACTTGGAAGGAAAGCATTGATCATGTTCCTGACCGGAACTCTGGGTATTGTAATCGGTGGTCCGATCTCTTTATTGATCTTCAAAAACGCTCTACCTCCCGAAATTTGGAAAGGTATGGCTGCTCTTGCCGGTTCATGGATCGGTGGCGGCGCAAACTTTATTGCTATCGGTCAATCTGTTGGTACAACCGAATCAATGCTTGGAATTATGGTCATCGTTGATGTACTCGCAGCAAATATTCTGACTGGTCTTTTATTCTTTCTTGCCGGTCGGTCGGATAAAATTGATAAAAAATTGGGCGCGGACAATTCAGCTATTATTGAATTGCGCGACAAGGTGATCTCATTCCAGAAAAAAACCACCCGAGTTACAACAGTTACTGATTATTTTGTGATGCTCGCCTTGGCTTTTGGGTGCTCTTATGCGGCATATCTCCTCGGTAACGCCCTTCCCAATATCGGTGATATCATTTCTCACTCAACCTGGAAAGTGATCATTATTACCACCATGGGTGTTGGATTGTCTTTTACTCCTATCAAAAATTATGAAGGCGCAGGCGCATCCAAATTGGGAACGGTTATGCTCTATCTCTTGATCGGTGTAATCGGAGCTTCAGCTAATTTAAAGGCTGTTATGGAATACCCGGCATTGTTCGGCATGGGACTCACCTGGCTGGCTATCCATTTGCTGATCCTCTTTGTTGTCATGAAACTGATCAAGGCACCTCTGTTCTTTATGGCAGTCGGTTCACAGGCCAATGTTGGCGGCGCAGCATCCGCACCTATTGTAGCATCAGCTTTTCACCCGGCTTTGGCTTCCGTTGGTGTTATGTTAGGGATCGCAGGATACGTTCTTGGAACCTATGCAGCCTTGTTATGTGCAAAACTGCTCTTACTGGTATCTTGATAATTGAATATGAAATACCTATATTGTGGCATTAAAATAAATTGGGCGATACTTGATACATATGTCGAATAATTTTATAAAATAAGAGACCCATATGAATAAGATCCGTATATGTACGCTTAAATACAGATCACTAAATATTATTGGACATTTATAATGGCTGCTTCCTGTTTATTGGTTCACAAAGCAAATACCGATAAAAGTTCTTTTAATAAAGTTCTTGAGTCTGCTGAAACGCTAATTAATGAGCAACTTGGAATATATTTCAAAGAAATAGAATATATCAAACCGGATGAAAATAGTTTTCTTATTCTCTTTAAAAAAGATGCTACATCAAAGTATTTGTCGACTCAAAAAGGCTGGATACACTTTGAGGGAACGGTATTTGCACTTAATGAGACTAAAGTCCACACGATTGAGAGTCTTTGGAAACTTTATCAAAGCAGTCCTAGCCTGAAACATTTTGCCAACTTACTTGATGGGCATTTTGTCATTAAAATTTACGATACCGATAAGAATTCCTATTTTGTGATCAATGATTTCATTAAAAATAAAACTCAATATTTTACAGAAAGTGAAGATTGTTTTCTTTACAGTTCATTTTCATATTTGAGTGCATTAATCAAGAAGCCCAAAGCAGATCTTCATGCGATCAATGAATTTATGTGGCGCTATTATATTTTGACGGAACGAAGCCTGCTTCAGGATAGCGAACGCATGATGCCCGCTACTATTCATCAAATTCATAACAATAAGATAGATAGAGAAATATATTGGACTTGGCCGGATCATTTTTCTGATACTCCCTTCCAGCAACAAGTGGAAACAGCAAAAGAGAACATGAGAGAAACAGCCCGTTTGCTGGGTGAAAATTTTGATCCTCATCTGGATTTTACGCAAGGTCAGGACAGTCGACAGAATATTGCAGCTCTTTTGGATCAAAAACAGACTTTTTCTACATCCATATTTGGGAAAAAAGAATTTGAAGAAGTCCGTATTACTAAGAAAATGGCAGATCGTTATGGTATCAAACACCATAACATCACGCTTGAAAAAGATTTTACTCAGAACCCTTTTAAATACTTTGAAGAAGCAATATTATTAGGGTCCGGTGAAGAACCCGGACATCAACTGGGTCGTATTTTGTATATGCGAGAGAAACAAGGAACTTACGGAAATGCTTTATGCAATGGCATGGATGGTCATTTTTATAAAAATGGTCTCTGGGATGAAATGTACACTTTCAATTTTTACCGTGAACCAAAATCCTTCCCTGTAGATATGTTCTTAAATCTTAGAATGTTAAGTTCAGATTATGATGCGTCTGTATTCACTGACGATATAAAAAAAATAAAAAACAATTCGAGGTCTTATTTTCACACTATGATCTCAGACTCTATCAAAGGAATGGAAAATTCTCCGGTTTCTATGCAAGTTGATCGTTTTGATCTGACTCATTGGCTGAATTTTGGTCTGGTTGCAAATTCTGCATCAAACACACTTGTCAATGCTTTTTCTCCACTTCTCTTTAGACGTAATTTAGAACTAGCTTTACAAGTCCCTGTAAAATGGAAGTTCAATCTTTCCAAATTCCAAAGAGCTCTAGTTTATGGTCTTCATCCCAAATTAGCTGCGGAAAAAACTGATTTTGGCGGTGTAACGATGTTACCTAAAAATATGTTCACCTATATCCCTTTTCTTATCCGCTACGGATGGCACCAATCAGGTCGACTAAGAAATAAAATGCTGCGTAAATTAGGATTTCATCCCAAAACCCATCTTCAAGATGCTTGGGATTATGTGCCTGTCTATAAAAGACTTTATGAACAAATGCGCGAAAACGGAAATTTCGATCCAAAATATCTATCCATTGGAGAGCTGATCAACAAACAACAATGGGCTAATATAAACAGCATACCTGAGCAAAACAGCAATACAACACTTGGTGATTACGAATTTATTTTTAAAGTTGTTAGTCTGGATACTTTCTATCATCAAGCCGAAGCAGTTTATAAAAATATTCACAAACAGTAACTTGTTTTTTGTGTTTTCCAAATAAAATACTTATACTTGAAAAGTTAACCACAAACATGATCTTTTTAACAGGAGGGTTACATGAGAAAAGGGTTAAGCATTTTTTTGGCTATACTATTGGTAATTATAATTATTGCAGTAGTTGGCATTCTTACTTTTAACAAACAATACAAAGCACTTCTTGAAGATGTTGACAAGGAATATGCATCAATTGAGAAAATCGACATGACGGAAATTCAAGATGGCGAGTACAGTTATCGCTTTGGAAAAATACCCGTTGTAGCTGATCTGATAGTCATTGTAAAGGATCATGCTATCACATCCATTACTATGAATGAACAATTCTCTGGTCCGGGTTATGAAGCATTGGAAACCATTGATCGTATTCTATTAAAGCAGGAGACAAAAGTAGATGCTGTCAGCGGAGCAACGACCAGTTCTAAAGTTATTATGATAGCAACGTATAAGGCACTTAAGGAACGTGACGAGTAACTCGTAACGTGTGACGCGATAATATCCAACTACAATAAAAAAGGCGAATTTCATTCGCCCTTTTTTATATTACTTTAGGAGATTATCATAAGAGGCCTAATTGCAAAAAATGAGGCTAAAAACGTTATAATTAACTGAATGTTAGGAA
>CAYNBL010000080.1:0-10981 GCA_964395205.1 uncultured bacterium
GTAGTTACAAAGACATGGGCACATCACCTTTACTTTACCGGGGTATCTCAGGCATTCTTGTATTTGGATGTCTTTCGGAAAGCGCTGAGCGAACCTGGGAATATAGAATGAATACCAACTATTTTGGCGGATTCATCAATCCGAATTATACCTTAGGCTATTTTTCGGAAGAAATTCAATTATCCTATTTACATACTATACCGGTATTTTCCAGGTCGGATATCTTTTTTAAGGCAGGCGGTCGGCTTTCCACATCTGTGGCAGGAGCTTTTAATCCGGCATATGAGAATGCATCATTCAATATTGATCTGTTTGCTTCCATGTCTGCCCAGGCACAGATCACTTATGTTTTCGAGAGACCGGAAAAAAAACTGAAACGCCATACTATTCCTAAAACTCAGTATGCCGCTTTCTATAACATTGATCTGCCGGTATTGCTTTTTAACGCACGTCCGAAATTCTCTTATGTTCCTGATGGTAGTGGAATCTTATTTGACAAGCACTATTTCCTGGGTGGATTCCGTATGCAAAACAAAATTGGAATAAGATTATTTTTACCGAATGGTAATGCCATGGATATAACTTATTTATGGAAAATGTTCACAAGCGGAGCAAAAGATATATATCGTTTGGAAACAGCAAGCCATAACCTGCAATTATCTTATTATTTTAAATTGGATTAACATGTCATTAAAATATAAGTCCATCATATTATTTCTTACTGTTATTACACTGCTGACATCCTGTGAAAAACTGTTTTTCACACCCGAAATATCTTCAGATCCGGTAACGACCTTTGAATATCTCTGGGATAAAGTCGATCAACAATATGCCTATTTTGACGTCAAAAATGTGGACTGGGATGAAGTTTATTCAAGATATTCTCCCAATATCCAGGCCGATCTTTCAAATGATTCACTTTTCTTTTATTTGGGATCTATGCTTAATGAATTAAAAGACGGTCATGTTAATCTGTTCTCTGAATTCAATATCTCTCGTTTCGATATAAGCAAACTCGGTCCTAAAAATATCGATTACCGATTTATTCAAGATCATTACCTTGGTACCGACTATTACATTACCGGTCCGTTCAGACATGATTTTATTGAAAATGGACAGGTTGCTTATGTCCGATATGCATCATTCTCCGATCTATTCTCCGATGAGAATATGCTATACATCTTTAATCGTTATAAAGATACGGAAGGCATGATCCTGGACCTGCGCCAAAATGGCGGTGGTTATATGATGAATATTTTTAAATTGCTGTCATATTTTACTTTATTTGAAGATGCGATCTACACAACCTGCATTAAATCCGGTCCCGGTTATGATGAATTTACGGAACAGGAAGAAATATATGCCACGCATTATGATACGGTGCTTCACTATAATAAGCCCATTGCTGTCTTGATCGACAGAGGATCTTACAGTGCAACCTCCATGTTCTCATTGGCAACTTTAGCGCTGGATAATCTTTTCCTTGTCGGTGATACGACCGGTGGCGGATTGGGTATGCCGAATGGCGGACAACTACCCAACGGCTGGACCTATCGTTTTTCCATTACAAGAACACTTACTCCGGATGGCTTAAACTATGAAAATGGAATTCCGCCTGACTACTATGCAATTCTTGACAGTTCTGATATGCAACAAGGCTATGATACGGTGATTGAAACTGCTTTAAGTATAATACTGAATCCTTAATACATCTCACAAAGTCACGAAGATCACTAAGGCACTAGGTGCATGGTGCAAATTATTGCTCAAACTATGAAGATATATAATGTATTAAGGCTTATTGAGTGAATAAAATATTAAGAATTAGCAAATAGGATATTATCCTAAATTACTTGTGGCTTTGTGTACTTTGTGGCTTTGTGTGAGGTCTTTATTCAGCATTCAAACGATGTTTAAAAATATAATAAACCGGAATACCGACTAAGGTAAAGCCAATGCTGAATAAAAGCCCGATCAAAGGAAAAGTACTAAAACTGGCGATGATCAACGGGAATGGAAGAATGATCGCAAGAACTGTCATAAACTTCCACATGGGTGAATGATATGATGGATGATAATCATCACGTTTTTTTAGCCAAAAGATACTGCCATAAACTAAAATATTTTGCAAAAGATATGAAAAGGTAAAATAACCCAAAAGCGTGTCAAGTGTATCCTGGCTGATAAAAACCAGAATAATGGCAAAACCCGATTGAAGCAGAATGGAATTGACCGGTGTCCCGTATTTTGGATGGATCTTTGCAAAAGTTTTAAAAAAGAGGCCGTCTTTAGCCATAGCATACTGTAAACGCGGTTGACTCATAACACAAACATTCGTTGCACCGATACATGATATAAATGCGGCGATGGCTAAAAATCCGGCTGCAATGGTTGCAAATGCGGGTAAATATTTAAAAGGGTTCAAAAAGCCCTGGGTTTGGATCACTTCTTCGTGCGGGATCAATGCACCCGTTGCAAAAGAGATCAGAATGTACATTAAAGTCACAAAAAGCGCGCTTCCGATGAGAGCAATAGGGATATTGCGATTAGGATTTTTTACCTCCCCCGCCATATACATGATATTCGGGAATCCGGCATAGCTCCAGACCGTACCCGCCGCTCCCATCATAACCAACCAAAAGATAGAATGTTTAGCGGGTTCTATAAGGTGAGGTTCAATAAATAAATTCGGTGATTTAAAATAGAACAAACCCAAAATTGCTATAATAACCAGCGGAATGATCTTTAAAACAGTCAGAATTACTTGTATCCATGAGCCTTGTTTTACTGAACGAATATGGATCGCGGTCAGAATAACAATGACACCGATCGCCAGCATTTTGGTCGACATAGCATTAACAGTCAGAGCAGGGAAGAAAACATCCAATGCCGAGATCGCGGCAATACTCAAGATTGTGATCGAAGGCATATCAGAGGTCCAGAAAGCAGTCCATGTATAAAGAAAAGCCAGCATAGGACTTCCGGCTTTTTGAAGGTATAAGTACCCAAATCCCTGACCGGGATAAGCAGTGCCAAGTTCAGCATAAATAAATATTTGCGGTAACATAAACAGGCCACCGACCGCCCAGGCTATCACGGCTAATCCGGGAGATCCTGTAGCTCTTTGAACAGGTGCGATATTGATAAACACGCCGCTGCCAATTACCAGTCCGATAATAATTGAGATAACCTGAAAGAGATTCAATTGCCGTTTTACTTCGCTCACTTAATATTCCTTAATCTTTTGTCATCTCGACCGAAACGACCCAAAAGCGCTTGGGGAGTGAAGCGGAGAGATCTCAAACTACTCAAAATACTTGTCGTTTGAGATTTCTCCACTACATTCATCCGTCTATTGACGGATTCATTCCGGTCGAAATGACATATTATATTTCAATTTTAGATATTATGTAAAATAAACGCCGTTGTCGAAAACTCAGGGATCAGCTGATTTGATGTAGACAAACTTAATGAAATTCGTTCTGCTTCCAGAAACTGTAAAAGTGGTTTTTGATAGGACAGATCCGGACACGCCGGATAACCGAATGAACGACGTAAACTTTTTGTAATACCAAGTTCTTTATTAATTCTTTGGTTCACAATGGAAGCCAAAGTCTCAGTACATTCTGCAGCCAAACCATAGAGAAGAAAATACTCGGCATAATCATTTTTCTTATACATCTCTTTAGACAATGCAACCGCTTTTTCACCAATCGTTACGGCGGTCAGAGGGATAAAATCTCCGCCCTCTTCCTTCGTCTTATAATACTCTGAAATGATCTCACCTTTTAGCTCGGGAAATTCCCATCGAACATCATTGTTTAAGATCAGATCTGCGCCATCGCGATAAACCGGAAAATAACCGTACACTGCAGCAGGGCGCATTGAAGATAATATGCGTTCATCTTCCAACAGATCTTTCAGCATTTCCTCCCCGCCATTTCCCATTTTCCAACGGGATTTATATAATATCTGTATATCCAGCTTTTCCAGAACTTCGTCGATCGTAAAATTTAAAACTGCAGAACTGCCAATAAATGGTGGGGTTGTCATTTGTTAGAATCCATTAAAATAATTAGCCTTAACTTGAAGCTAATATAGGAATATTATTTTGTTGAACCAATAAAACCTTAACGAGTGACGTAAGACCCTTCTACTCCGCCGGCTGGCGGATACGAAGGGCGGGCGTGAGAGGAAGTTGCTTGTGCCAAGAATGTCCTGAAACTATACCTATAGTAGTGATATGAAGAAAGAGAAAATGTCATCCCGAAACCCTGAAGCTTCGGGGGCCGGCGGTTATCAAAATCAAGAAACATGTCATCCCGGAAAGATAGCCCGCGGCTATCTTATCCGGGATCTCATTTATTGATTACTCCATTTAATTAAAAATGCAGCAACATTGTTTAGATCCCGGATAAACTTGCCACCGGCAAGTTTTCCGGGATGACACAATATATAATTATTATTCTGTCTTAAAACCGGAATAGGCATCCTTCCCCGCTAGCCGACGGATTCGGAGAGCAAGCTTTACACCTTACACTCTTACACCTCTTCGTCACCCCAAAACTTCGGGGTGACGAAGAAGGGGCTTCTGACTTCTCTTTTTTGACTAATTTGTCAACTCTAATTCTTCACAGGCACACATATATGCCATTTTGTCATTATTTTACCATTGGCACGATATTTGCAACTTAAGATATGTCGGAAAGAGTTCCGAATTGATATATAACAGAAACACAACGGACAGCGCTACCCAGCATGTCCGGTAATGATAAAAAAGGAGAACGAAATGGGTAAAATTATTGGAATTGACTTAGGAACGACGAATTCCTGTGTCTCGATCATGGAGGGGAACGAGCCAAAGGTTTTAGTTAATGCCGAAGGTAATCGTACAACACCTTCTGTTGTAAGTTTTAAAAAGGACGGAGAACGCCTTGTGGGCGCCGCTGCCAAACGCCAGGCCGTGACCAACCCCAGACATACCATATATAGTATTAAACGCTTTATGGGCCGTATGTACGGTGAAGTGGCCAATGAAATATCTGAAGTACCTTACACCGTTGAACAAGGCAAGAACAAGGATGTTAGAGTAAAAATTGACAAAAAAACATATTCTCCCCCTGAGATCTCAGCTATGATCCTTCAAAAAATGAAACAGATCGCTGAAGATTATCTGGGTGAAAAAGTGACCGAAGCGGTTATTACCGTACCGGCTTACTTTAACGATTCACAACGCCAGGCAACCAAAGATGCCGGTAAGATCGCCGGTTTGGAAGTAAAGCGTATCATCAATGAACCGACAGCCGCTGCACTTGCTTATGGTCTGGATAAAGGCAAAGAAGAAAAAGTTGCTGTATTCGATTTAGGTGGCGGTACTTTTGATATCTCAGTCCTTGAGATCGGTGACGGCGTATTCGAAGTAAAATCCACCAACGGCGATACTCACTTGGGTGGTGATGATTTTGATCAAAAGCTTATCGAATTCCTTCTGGCTGAATTCAAGAAACAAGAAGGCATGGATATTTCCAAAGATCCTATGGCTGTCCAGCGCTTAAAAGAAGCCGCTGAAAAAGCCAAAATGGAACTTTCAACGTCTATGCAGACAGAGATCAACCTACCCTATCTTACCGCTGATGCATCAGGTCCAAAACACTTGACCGTTTCTATGACCCGTGCAAAATTCGATCAGTTGACTGCAGATTTGGTATCCCGCGTACGCAAACCATGTGAAAACGCGATCAAAGATGCCGGCTTGAAAGCTTCGGACATTGATGAAGTCATCCTCGTAGGTGGTTCAACCCGTATCCCTGCCGTTCAAAAGTTGGTTAAAGATATCTTCGGTAAAGAACCGAATAAAACCGTCAACCCGGATGAAGTCGTTTCTGTTGGTGCGGCTATCCAAGGTGGCGTTTTACAAGGTGATGTGAAAGATGTTCTTCTTTTGGATGTTACTCCCCTTTCACTCGGAATTGAAACCCTCGGTGGTGTATTTACCAAACTGATCGAAAAAAATACAACTATCCCTGTCAAGAAATCAGAGATCTTTTCTACCGCAGCGAACAATCAACCTCAGGTTGAGATCCATGTTCTTCAGGGTGAACGTTCACAAGCAACTTACAATAAAACATTGGGTCGTTTCATCCTGGACGGTATTCCTGCAGCACCTCGCGGTATCCCACAGATCGAAGTCAGTTTTGATATTGATGCCAACGGCATTATGAACGTATCTGCCAAAGATAAAGCTACCAATAAAGAACAAAACATCCGCATTGAATCTTCAAGCGGTTTGTCTGATCAGGAAATTGACAACATGACCGGCGAAGCTGAAAAGCATGCTGAAGAAGATGAAAAATTCCGCAAGAAAGTGGAAACCCACAATCAAGCTGAACAGACCCTCTTCTCAACACGGAAGGCTTTGGACGATATGGGCGACAAGCTCGAAGACTCCGATAAAAAACCGGTTGAAGACGCATTAGCCGAACTGGAAAAAGTCAAGACGTCTGATAACCCCGAAGAGATCACCGAAAAGATGGAAGCGGTTAATCAGGCCATGATGAAGATCTCTGAGAAAGTCTATGCTCAGGCTCAGCAGGCACAGGAACAAGCGGGTGGACCCGATATGGGCGGTGCTCCCGGTGCTGATCCTAATGCCGGTGCAGAAAAAGCTGAAGATGTCGAAGATGCTGATTTTGAGGTCGTCGACGAAGAGAAGTAAATGAATCTCTGACATACAATAAAGAAAAACCCCACATATGCGGGGTTTTTCTTTATTTCAGCTTTTTAACTTATTATTTTTTTTTCTTTATTTTTCTTTAGAACACCATTAAATTGGTATGTTATTTTAAACAGGATACTATTATTGAAAGTACCCACGACTTATTGATGTGAATATCTTGAATCTTCTAATTTCTGATTAACCCTTATAAATTATCAGCTGACCCTCTTCAAATACCTCTTTCTGCGAAAAAACGTTTTTATAGTGCAGTCCAAAATATAGGAGGTAAATATGAAATTTTGGAATTTAGTTCTGAATTGTCTTATTGTTGGAGCCCTTGCATTTCTTGCCGGTATGCTTGTCAGTTTTCTCTTCAATGTGATCTTTAAAGGTTCAGCCATGGTCGCATGGGGAACAACCCTGAGGATCGCAGCAGTCTTGGGACTCGTAATTCCACTTGCTGAATTATTGAAGATCAAATCTGAATAAACACTGCTTCAACATGACTTGAAGGAAAATGATCAACTTATTTAATGATTATAGAAAATGTAATTGATATGGGAATTATTTTGATAAAAAAAGCTTATCCCATGTCTCTTTAAAGTGCGCAATTGGAAAACCAATAACATTATAATAACATCCTGAAATGCTTCGTACGAGATTTGCACTTACATCCTGTACCCCATATGCCCCGGCTTTGTCCATGGGTGAACCGCCTTCAATATATTCATGAATATCTTCGTCTGAAAGATCACGAAACCGAACTTCGGTCAATTCATCTTCAGTCATATATGTTTTTTTAGATCCGCACAAAATGGAGAATGCAGTAATTACTTCATGTTTATTTCCCGATAATAGGCGTAACATTCTAAAAGCATCTGCTTTATCAACAGGTTTCCCCAATATTTCTCCATGATAAACGACAATAGTATCTGCCGAAATAACAAAATGCTCGGGATACAAATCGGTGATAGCTCTCCCCTTTTCCTCCGCCAAACGACGGACATGTTCAAGCGGCATTTCGTTTGGGAGAATAGTTTCGCTGATATGAGCCGGAACAACCTTAAAACTTAAGCCAAGTTGTTCCAGTAATTCTTTGCGGCGAGGAGAAGCAGAAGCCAGGATCACCGGTAGATCGGGTTGAACGATCATGGTAATACCACCATCTTATTATATTGCTTGATAGTTTCATCTCCTGTCTCTACTTCCAACACATAAAAGTATATGCCAGCTGCAAGCGGATGGCCATAATCATCTTCAGCGACCAGAGGAATGGCATTAAAACCCGAATGAATTGAAATATCGCTTAACCCGGCTACGGGTTTACCTGATATGGTATAGATCCGCAGATCTGCAAGCCCGCTAAAAGCCGAAGAAAAAGTGATATCCGTTTGGTCTTTGAAAGGATTGGGGAAATTGACCAGATTTTGCACCAGATCATCCCCTTCATGCAAGACGGTAAGTGAAAGTTCTACCTGAGAAAAATTGTTATAATTGTCAAAGGCCGATATTTCGATCAAATGTTCACCTTCATCAAGATAATTATCTACGGGAAATTCTACATTCCCTTCGGTAAAATCATTTTGCTTATAGACAAAAAGCTCACTGAGATCAACCACTTGCTGAGCATTATCGATCGACATTTCCAGGACATGACCGGTCGTTCCCGTAATGTTGATACCGCTTTGATCTTCAAACACTATGCGAAATGTACTGGTATCAAAGATCACAGCACCATTCTGTAGTTCAATGTCTCCCGAATAAATTGAAATATTGGGACCAAGGATATCAGATGAAGCATCAGGATTGATACTGCCCACATGAATATCGTCAATAGCGGCCGAACCGTCAAATTGCCGGTCAGTATTCCAATACATCATACGAACCTTACCTTCAGTGCCATGATATTGAATATCTTTAGGAATAAATGCCTCTGTGCTAAAAGAATTCCCATTAAAAGAAATATTACCGTTGAACAAGCGATTACCTTCAAGATAATAACTTACCAATGAAGTACTGCCTGAAGTATTATAAACATACTCACGGCTTACTCTATAATCGTTATCATAGATCGTGATCTTTCCTTCAAGATCATTCAGACCGGGATCATTCCCTTCCCGGCTAAGAGCTCGACCGTTCAATGTAACTCTATCCAAAGCCCGTAGCGTATCACGACTTATTGAATCGATCATGCCTGCGTTTTGCGGGAACGCTGGAAGAAGTGTCGGATCACCAAAGTACATGAATTTCATATTATTATTGATTTTTGTCGTCCCATATAAATTATTTGATTCATTCTTGGCATAAAGCACGGCATCACCCATTAAGGGAGTATACGCATAATCCGGATTTCCTTCGAACAATCCGGTCGTGAAATCCTCTACAAATTTTACATTGGCTGATGTGGAACTTCCATGAAACACCGATCGAACGGTCGCTATTGTTGCAATGGCACCATTTGCATCCATGGTTACAATTTCCTCTGCCATACTCTGGAAATCAGGCATATCAGATCGTCCCCAACTGCATGTCGCCGCTAAAATAAGCGGATACTGGTGATTTACATCCAAACGGACAAGATCGTTACTTACAAATACTTTTTCCTGAGTCCATACGGATGGATCGCCGTGTCCGTAATAATTCACAAAGGAAACCCCATTCAGAAAAGTCTCCATAATATCTTCGCGCGCACCATCACGTCCCATGGTCTGAAGTTCGGTAATATAGCGTTCGGGATATTCCGTAAGATATACTTTCTTTGTCTGCATCACTTTAGGAAAATGATCATTATACAAGCGCTCGGAATCGCGAATAAATATAGTTTGCCCTACAAAACTGGAGCCCTGTGCAAGATCAGTCGGATCATCGGCAACCAGCATGGCATTGAGCTGCCATTCTCCGGGATTTTCCCGATTGTCATATTCTATAATCTTGTCAACGACGGATCGTACTTCATCTACAGAGTTGGCAGGTATGCGTCCGATCGCCATGTCATCAGATAGATCCGTGGCAGAATTGACCATTACATAGATATCATCACAAGGCCACATAATATTTGACTCATAAAGATATGGGATATAGACCGGCGCAGAATATATTCTGTTTTGATAATCATAATGACCGTCTCCAAATAAAAGAACATAAAGTGGTTTCGGACCCGGTGCCTGTTTATACATGTCGGCAAGAAAATGCCAGATGGCATAGGGATCACGGTTACCGGCATTATATTGCCCAATGATCTCACTGTATGTTTTCACTAAGGTGGTCAATGGCTGAGAACTTCGGGTTTCTTTGAAAGCGGCAAGTCTGGTAGCTTCTGAAAGAAAGGCATCGGGTGTAATAATAATAAAGTCAACTTGTGAAGCATGATCAGCGGTACACAAAGCTTCATAATCAGGCAAGATCGATATACTTGCAGGTGATTTAAAATGTCCTTCGTTCGCAACATAAAATGAAGAACTGGTCTCCGAAGCGGGGACAAAAATATCCGCACTGGAACCGCTGGCAGGGAAATATGATGTTTGAAAGGGATCTTCAATTGAAAACACATAGGACAATGAACCGTTCAATCCGGTAACCCGAATCTTTTTATCTTCAGGATCTTTTAAAAACCATAATGACAATTGCCCGTCAATTGCCTGAGGGTAAACGGGATAAATAATATCAATAAAATCAATAAATCCTTCACTCGTCGGAAACTCACCGTTATAGGTAATGTTAACATTTAGATTTTCGCTAAGTATTGAATTGGGTAAAATTAAATCTTTTTTTCGGGTGACAGAACTTTCATAATCGTAGTCATCGGAACTTTTAGAGAGTGATGCATAAATATCATAAACAAGAGAATCGGCAACATATGCTTTGAACGCATGTCCTCCGGTAGTTGTCATACCAACTCCGACGCGCAGTGCGCCCGTGATATCATCCTGATCATAAAGATTATTCAAATAGAAGGGAAATTGATTATTTGCAGAAAGGCGTTCTCCCAACCATAATTCTCCACCCTTACCGGGATTGATAAGTTCTTCTTCGTAATGTAATCGTTGAAAAGTGTAAAGCTGTTCTTCTTCGCTGCCGGTGAAAACCGGAGTTTCCTGAGCCATTCTTAAAGGCGATTCACTACTTGAGCCTACGAAAAGGCGGAAATGCTGATCATCTTCATAGCTATTGCGAATAAATTCCATGTAGCGAATACTTGAAATATCCGTTCCTCTTTCCCAAACAGATGTCGGTGTCGCATAGAATATCCATTGATCATCTTCATCC
>CAYNBL010000081.1:0-10799 GCA_964395205.1 uncultured bacterium
CGGGAGCACGACTTAGCTGAGAGAGAGCGATGACAGGAATATTCAATTCTTTTGCTAGAGCTTTTAATTGCTGCGATATCATGGCAACTTCCTGAACGCGACTATCATTTCTTCTTACGGTTGCATTAGCGATCTGTAAATAATCCACAAAAATAATATCTAATTTTCCAAGACGGCTTTTTAATCGCCTTGCTCTACTGCGCATATCTAAAACATTCAGATTTGGCGTAAAATCAAAATGAATGGTTGCATCATTTATCTTACCGGCGGCTGTGGTCAGGAATTCCCATTGGTTGGGAGGGATTTTACCGCGTCTTAATTGCTGATGATCAATACCGCTTTCCATACTAAGCAATCGCATCGCAATACCTTCTTGTGACATCTCCAATGAAAAGAAACCGACATTAATATCATGATCTAAAGACATATTGCGCATCATTGATAAGGCAAGAGCCGTTTTTCCCATAGATGGACGTCCGGCGATAATAACCAGGTCGGATTTTTGAAAACCATTGGTTATACTATCAAATAGTTTAAATCCGGTCGGAATACCGACGACATCACCATGATGATGAGATAAAGCTTCAATATGCTCGACCGTTGTGTGTAGAATATTTTTCATATCTACAAAATCTTGAGAGGCACTGTTCTCTCTTAATTGAAAGATTTGTTGTTGCGCCTTATCAAGAATTATATCTGTTTCCTCAGATTCTGAGAAAGCATTCTCTATCATCTCATTCGATGTTGAAATAATCGTTCTTAAAATGTATTTTTCTTTTACAAGATTTGAATAATATTCAATGTTTGCGGCTGAAGGTACGCGGTTGATCAGATCAGCGATCACTGCGGGTCCACCTGTTTCGTCAATGAGTTTCAATTGATTGAGTTTTTCTACCACAGTCAATTGATCGATGGGTTTATGCTCGGTATACAAGTCCTTCATTGCACGGAATATGAATTTATGAGCATCAAGATAAAAACAATTTTCATTTAATAATTCCAGTGCCCGGCTTGCTGCCATTTCTTCCTGCATCATTGAACCCAAGACTGCTTTTTCAGAATCTATGGATTGCGGAGGGATGCGTGTAATATCTTGTTTGTCTGCCATTATATCCTCGAAAATAATTGTTGTCCAATAAGTTAAACGAGAATATTTATAAATGAAAGCGAAATACTATTAATTATTGAAAAATATAGGTTTGCGTGTGGATAAAAATGTGGATAAGTGCTCAAAAACTATGAATTTTCAATTCGCAGTTTTTGAAAGTATAAAGAAAAAAGTATAAAGGCAAAAGGAAGTTAAAAGTCGAAAAAAATACACTAATGTAGAGACAAGGCATTGCCTTGTCTCTACAAGTTGTTTCATATATAATCGCAAAACCGTGAGCTAAAAGCTCACGGGCCACTCGTCATCCTGAAACGCCAGTTATTTACTGGCGGGTTCAGGATCTCTCTGTCGTCATGATTCTAAACACTCATTAAAGATATCAGAATTTTGAGATCTCTCCCAGCCTTCGCTTTGCAAGCTTCGGCTGGCACGGCACTTCGCCTGCCCTCTGTAGGCCTACTGCGCCGAAGTAGCTCGGCTACGAAGGCTGTACCTCGGCGAAGGTGAGCCTTGTCTCTACATATTTTTTTTTAACAAATAAAAAGGGTTGGACATGTCCAACCCCTACATTTCACATTTCACGTTTCACGTTTCACGTCTTACTGCTTCTTCCTATATTTCCCGGTCAGTGCCAATAGCCTGATCTTTTCTTCTTCATTCAGACTTTCATAGCCTTTCGCGGAAATGCGATCCATGAGCTCATCAAGTTCTTTTTCTTCACTGTTTTTTGTATGATGTGCGGGTGGCTTCTTTGTAAAATCCCTGGTTTTGGAACCCCAATGAAAAGTAACCTTTTTTCTCGGTCCTTTTTTTCGTTTTTGTTGATTCCAAAGCAAGAAAAGATAGCCAAAGATCATACCTGATAGGTGAGTGATGTGTGCAATACCATCTCCGCCACCACGGATTGATGAGAATAATTCGATGGCAGCAAAGATCATAACAAAATATTTAACCTTGATAGGGATAAGAAAATTCAGGTAAACAACTCGATTCGGGTACATTAATGCAAAGGCGAGAAGTAGTCCGTAAATTGCTCCTGATGCACCAATGATTGGAATCTGAGAGGCAGGCTGTATAATTGCCGATAAAATACCGGCACCAACTCCGGAAATAAAATAGTATTTGAGGAAAAATGGAGTACCCCATTGGCGTTCCAGCTCGGTTCCAAACATCCACAGGGCGAACATGTTAAAGAACAGATGCATGAATCCGCCATGCAGGAACATATAACTTATCGGCTGCCATAGGAAAAAATGTTTTGTAAACAGTTCCGGGACCAGTCCGCCATAAATAACCATGTATTTATTTAATTCCGGTAAGATCCATCCCAAAAGAAAAATTAGGGCATTGGCTATAATCAGCACCTTAATTCCGGGTGTCAGTTTTCGACGCATATTAAAACGATATTGACTCATTTTTTTGTTTTATCCTTTATCTGTGCCCAATTCTTGATTTTACTCTATCCTACCTTACATGTACGGGAGGCTCTCGAGCCTCCCTCATTTTATCGGGCGACTCCCTGCTACGTTGAAACTTCGCAGGGCAGGCCCGTCGCCCCTACAATATTGTCAAAATAACTCTAATACTCAACTCTTAACTCTCGATCTTCGACAGGTCTATAAAATTTTCCTCAGCACATCAACTGATTTCAAGGTCTTGCAGGTATCAAAACTGATTGCAAGCGTGTTCCAGAGAATACGATTGATCATATCTTTGTCAAGTTCACCGTTAACTTCACTGGGAATATCTTCCGGTGACAGTTTCGGCAAGTCCCTGAGTAAAGATAACATGTCCGCGTCAAGTTCCCAGCTTAATGTTAAATTTTCATGACAGTCCGTACAACGAATGTTACCCTGCCAAGGCATAAAATATCCGCTGATCATTTTTTGGTCGCATTGTGAACAATATTCCGTATTTAATGAAAGACCTTCAATTTCAAGAAAACGTAAAATAAAGTACCAATGTGCGATTTGAGGTGAAGCACCTGCTTCCATAGCATTAAAGACAGCGCGTATAAGTTCGAATAGAAGGATATTTGCCTCAACTTCAGGTTCTTTATATAAAATTTCCAGTATAATAGAACCGTAAAGAACGGCTTCGGGATTACTTTTAAGGCGAGTATATGACTGTTGATATTCCGCTTGCGAAAGGAATTGGTAGGGACGGTCTTTCTTCTCGTTAAAATGAACATTTAATAGTGAAAAAGGTTCAATTAAACCCCTAAAAGGACTTTTTGCCGTTCTGGCACCTTTAGCTATCAGAATGATCTTTCCAAAATCTTGCGAAAAACAATGTAAAATGGCAGATGTTTCCCCTTTGGGATTGACTTTGAGAATGAATGCTGATGTGTTTTGGATCATGTAATAAGTTAAAGATAAAAGATTAAAGTAAAAAGATTAAAGAGAGGAAGTAGTAAGAAGTAAATAGTAAGTAGTAAGCAGTGAGTTGTGGTAAGTGGGTAAGAAGTGAAGAGTGTTGTCATCCTGAACGGAGCGCAGGCTATTTGGCAAGCGTAGCTGAAGGATCTCAAACTACAAAATCCCTTGAAATGATAAATAAAATTAGTGTGTGTAAGCTTTATTCTAAAATGTATTGAATAAAATATTTTGTAAACCGTAAGACGTAAGACGCCTGCCTGCCGAAGGCCTACTACGCCGAAGTAGCTTTAGCTACGAAGGCTGTGCCTCGGCGCAGGCTGGTAAACCGTAAGACTTTATATGTCATCCCGGAACCCCGAATCTTCGGGGAAGGATCTCAAATTACTGAAATATTTCAAATGACAGAGTTGTTCTTCAGGATCCCGAATGGGATCCAATAACAGTATAGACACATTTCCATAAAACATATGAACCCCGACGGGGTTCAATAAGTTCAACCCTTCTACAAGTTCAGGGTTGTGTTTTTGTTTGTGACTTATCACCCGGGGTTGCACCCCGGGCAATTATTGATTTCAACCCTTCCATGCGTCAGGGTTGTTGTTAAATATTATATTTTATTGGTCTCCATGAGAGTCCAATTTAGTAGTAACAATTTCTCAACACAAACCAACTGCATCGCAGTTGAATATATTGACTGGAAAAAGATCATTTCATGAGATAATATAAATTCCCCCCAAAAAAATAGAGACGCGAAGCATCGCGTCTCTATAGTATTTTTATCAATTTGCCTCAAGTTTTTACATCTCTATAATCAAAAATAATATTAATGCAAAAATTTATTATCTATTCGCAAGTATAAAAACTTGAGGCAAGTTGATTATAGCTTAATACGCCTTCGCAAAAATAACCATTTGCCTTGTTTTCCTTCCGGTATAAAAACAAAGGCCTTCTTCTTCGGGTTGATCAAAAGGGATGTTCCGGATAGTCGCTTTGCATTCGTCTTGGATGCGTTGTTCTTCTTCACGACTTCCATCCCAGTAAGCGCGGGCAAATCCGCCGTTAACGGTGGCTGCTTTCAGTTCATCGTAACTTGAAATGTTAGTGGTGTTTTCTTCACGGAAAGCTTTTCTGTTTTTTAGCATGGCATTTTGAATTTCATCCAGCATGGCTGAAACACCTTGTACGAATTCATCTTTTGCCATGACAGTCTTTTCACCGGTGAAACGTTTTGCACAAACGAGATTCCCGCCATCAACATCGCGAGGACCGACTTCCAAACGTAGCGGTGCACCTTTCATTTCCCAGTCATTGAATTTAAAACCGGGGGAGAGAGTTTCGCGCATATCGACATGATAACGAACATCTTTAGACTTTAGCTCTTTTGTAATACCATCTATATATTCCATTACCTTAGCTTTAGCTTCATCATCGCGGTAGATCGGTACGATCACGATCTGATAAGGTGCCAGTTTCGGTGGCAAAATAAGTCCTTTATCGTCACCATGTGCCATGATCAAAGCACCTACCAGGCGGGTACTGACGCCCCAGCTGGAAGCGTAGACATATTGTTGTTCGTTATTTTCGTTTTGGAACATGACATCAAATGCCTTGGCAAAATTCTGGCCAAGGTAGTGAGAGGTTCCGGACTGCAGGGCTTTCTTATCGCCCATCATAGCTTCAATGGAATAAGTATCCACCGCACCGGCAAATTTTTCTTTTTCGGTTTTGCGTCCGACGATGACCGGCATGGCCATATAGCTTTCGGCGAATTCACGATAGACGTCGACCATCTTTAGCGTTTCATCAACCGCTTCTTTTTCAGTGGCATGAGCCGTATGACCTTCTTGCCAGAGGAATTCGGTTGTGCGCAAAAATAAACGTGTGCGCATTTCCCAACGGACAACATTGGCCCATTGATTGATTAACAGGGGAAGGTCACGGTAGGAATTGATCCATTTTCTATACATGGCCCAGATAATGGTCTCGGACGTTGGACGGATAACAAGCGGTTCTTCCAGTTGCTTTCCTCCGGCATGGGTTACGATTGCAAGCTCGGGTGCAAATCCTTCAACATGATCCGCTTCTTTCTTTAAAAAACTTTCAGGGATTAGCATCGGGAAGTAAGCATTGACATGTCCGGTTTCTTTGAACATCTTATCAAGATTTGATTGGATGTTTTCCCATAAAGCATAACCGTAGGGGCGAATGACCATACAACCTTTAACGGGTGAATAATCAGCCAATTCGGCTTTTTGAACCACATCTGTATACCATTTTGAATAATCCGTTGATTGAGGGGTTACACCTTTGCTCATATTTGTCCTTTCAATATCTATATTTTACTCATTTCCAACAGCTTGAAATTTATAGGGAAATGGAGTGAATTGCAAGACGTAATAACAGTGGTGAGTTGTAAGGGGTGAGTGTCCAGACATGAATAACGAACAATCGAACAATCGAAGTAAATATCGAATAAGGTATATTGAATTGTGAAATGCAGGAAACAGACACCTGTCCTGCGAAGCTTTAGCGAAGTGGGATGTCTGTTTCGAAAAATTTAAATCATGAAATGTAGGGTTGAATTATATAGTTTTGATGAATACTAAATATAAATAAATGTTTTTCTATTCAAAGCCTATATGTCCAATAAAGTTCGGGTGTGACCATTCTGATTTAATACTTTCGTAAATATTGTTTGCAATTTCCAGAGCTTCAAAACCAGTAATTATTTCTTTTACTTTAAAATGCTGTCTGTATACTGATGAGATGAGTTCTAAGTTAAGGCTTTCAGCATAGTTTATGAATTCGGATTCGGAAATGTTGTCCTCATTGTATTTTGTTAATACTTCACTAACTAATATACAATATGAATTCGGATCATCTTCTGAAAAATAGAATACGGGTGTTGCGGAAGATATTTTGTTATTGTTATTTAATTCCCGCAAGTGTTCCTGAAAAACACTGTCATTGCATGTTTCATTAATATTAACCCTGAACCCGTCTAAATATCTTGCAAAAAGAGCTTCATTATAATCTAGGAACTCATAATTATTTAAGATTGAATCTACGGTGTTAAATGAAATGCTATCTTGTTCAAATGCAATATATACTTCACTTAATGAAAGTTTGAAATATATTTTTCCACCCCCGGAGTAATAATAATACTCCTTGTCAGATAATCTCAGATCAGACGATTCGCTGTCTATATTGCAGGAAATGAAAAGCATCAGTGCAATTAAGATTAAAGCATATTTTTTCATATTTTTGCCTTATTTGCTAGTTAATACATTGATAGGCAACACTTTTATGTATTTATTTAAACTTATCCGAAAGTGCTTCAAATTTCGCTTTCATCGTAGGATTTCCGCCGGTTAATTTTTTGATAGTTAGATCATCAGCTTTATTATTAGCCAAGCGTAGGTTATTTTCTGAAGATAACAATGCTTCTTTGGTTTTTTGAAGATGATTAATGGTTTTATCTATTTCGTCAATAGCTGTTTTAAATTTATTACTAGCTAATTCATAATTTCTTGCAAATCCCTCTTTAAATGTGTTTATATTTTCCTCAAAATTGGTAATGTCAACGTTTTGATTTCTCATCAAATTGAGTTCTGCTTTGTATTCCATGGAATTCATTGCCGCATTTCGAAGAAGTGTGATGATGGGAATGAAAAATTGTGGGCGAACAACATACATTTTGCTGAACTTATGAGAAACATCAACAATTCCCTGATTGTAGAATTCACTTTCTGCCTCCAAAAGTGAAACAAGAACTGCATACTCGCATTTTTTTTCTGTTCGATCTTTATCTAGTTCTTTAAAAAAGTCCTCATTTTTCTTTTTTGTTGCAGTTTCATCACCCTCATTCTTCATTTCAAACATGATTGAAATGATTTCATTGTCTGTTTCATCAGTTTCTCTGTATACATAGTCACCCTTACTTCCTGATCTGGCATCATTATCTTTTTCAAAATATGCTGTTTGAAAAGCTGTTGCACGAAGTTTATTGAACTCAGCTTCACAATGTAGTTCAAGTGTTTCGCCAATCATTTTTGTTGAGAGTTTAAGCTTAAAGTCTTTCAGACGAACAATTTCATCATCTTTCATTTTGATTGTTTCGTCTTTTATTTTTAGTTTACCAGTAAATATTTCGTTTATGGATTTTTCGAGTAATTGTTTTTCTGTTTCTTTATTTTTTAGATTATTAGCAAGATTGTCACGTTCTTTTTCGATTTTTTGGGTAGCTTCAGTTACGGAGAGTTTTTTATCAATCTCAGCATTATCAATTTTGGATTTCATTTCTGCAATCTCAAATTCTTTTTTAGTTAACTGTTCAGAAAGTTCACGCTCGTTCATGGCTTTCAGTTCGATTATTTCTTTGTCTTTTTTTGTAAGTTCTTCTTGTAATGAACTTTTAAGATTCAACTCGGCAAGTTTAATAGCATCAACTTTTTCTCTTTCTGCAAGGTTTAATCGCTTTTGTAATTCTTCTTCGAATTGATGGTCTCGAACTTGCTTAAGAATATCAGCAAATCCAGCCTCATCGACCTTAAAGACTTTTTTACAATGTGGACAAATAATTTCGTTCATATAAATTATCTTTTTTGGTTATTGTTTCGTCAAAAATTACTATTATAGTGTTGCACAACGGTTGGTATAAGAATAGTAGCCGATTGCGGGCTACATTCCTTTCCAGATACACTGAACTTGATGCGTGACAGAATGTTTGAATAATCACTTAGCCCCCAATGTTTTATGACCGCGTGTTAGCAGCCGTATTTTCTATTTCTCTTATTAGTTTTTCAGTCAATTCATGACCTATTCTAATTTCATTGATAATCATTGATATAATTTCATCAAAACTCATATTCCAATAAGCCTTTTTCATTTTCTTTGATATTGAAACATAAGCTAATGCCTTTGGTGAATTAATTTTACTAAATCCAGAAATATTCTGAGTTTTAAAAATCTTGAAAATATTAATTATAGGCAAAATCCACTCACGATTGGAATCATGATAATTTTCTTGAATGGCAAAGGCAAATTTTATATTGTCTCCTTGAATTTCGATAAATGTTGTATATAATCTCTTACCTCCAATCGATATATCTCGTTTTAAAGGAAAATCAATTAATGCCGTTCCTCTAGTATCTGTTAAAATTCCATTTAATTTTTTTATTCTTTCATCTTCTAATAGTTTTGTTAAGAATGCTTTTTGAAAAATAGTTTCAAGTTGATTTTTTGCAATAAACTCTTCCATTTCATTCTCGAATTTCAACTGTAGTTTATCACTTTTTTTCAAACTACCATTTTCAAAGACACTTGTATACTTTAATGGATTTGCGACTACATCATTTAGTACTGATAATAATCTAGTTAGATAAAGTATGTAATCGTTCACAAAAGTAGAATGCTTGTTAGATAACAAGTCCAGCTTATTTAATTCTTGAAAAATATCATAATATGAAACATGTGTCCAACTATTGTCAATATTTTGTTCTTTGACTAATGTTAAAAAAATGAATCGATGCTGTTTTTCTGAATATTTAATTTCAACAAACTCTTTATATCTCGAAAGTTGATTTGAATGTTGTGAAGACTTGATTTTATTTTCGATTATCAAAACACAGTTATTAGTCTCGATGAAAATATCAATATTATCAATCTCTGTACCTGATTTAATAATTTGATTAGTTCCATTCAACTTAAATAACCTATCAATAAAAATAAATTTATCTGTTTCACTAATTGATTTACAATTCGGAGAAAGGAACCACGAAATAAATTCAGAATGTACTCTCTCTGAATCTGCTATTTGTAAATTCTCAAAGAATGATTTTTCTTGATTAAATACGATCATTTCCCTGTTTTTAATATGGTTGGTAACGTACATATATATCCATTGTGTTTATTCCTCTATATCCACGGATAAACTGTATTGTTTTTATATTGCTTTTACAATTCAAAAAACTCATCTCTTAGATTTTTTATTCGTTTATTTAAAACATTGAAAACTAAAAAAATATAATTGTAATTACAAGATGTTTTAGGTGAACAAAAAGTTGAGTAGGGAAGGGATTGGTTTTATCGTCTATTATGATTGCTGCCACAGGATCCTGTGGAAGAAAACGCTATAAGCAACTTCACAAAGGCTACGCTGGTAAGGAATCGCGTTTTTCAAGCTGGACAATTTGTTCATCGATAGTTAATGGTATTTTTTTGTAAATCAATGCTTTATCAGTTTGGTATTAGTAGAATATATTATCCCATAAAGCAAAAGACTCGCCCTGGGACGCTGTTCAAATGGGTAGCGTGGCGAGTACTGTTGATGAAATATAGTTCATTCTATTTTGTTTAGCAAGCAATTTTTCTATTGCTACATTTGATGCTTTGTTATATTCACTTGTGAGTCTTATTTCTGTAATCATGTGTGTAGTTAATATTATTGACACCACTTTTAGTAACATTTGTATGCGCCCCCGCGTAAATTATTATTTCAATCTTTAAAAACTAAAAAAATATGATTCTAATTACAAGCTGTTTATGTGACCAGAATTTGGGTAGGAAAGGGATTGGTTATTAGTCAATTATGATTTACGGTCAAAGGACTTTTTGAAAGAGACGCGATAAATCGCGTCTTTACACGGAGGTGTTATGCTATTCTTTATTCTGGATTCCGGCTTCTGCCTGTCTATTGCTACAGCCTAAAATATTTTCAGCAAATATTTCAACAATCACTATATAAACATAGGATTTAATTATCATTTTAATAGAAATGGTAGTTTGAGATCCTTCGACTTCGCTATGCTACGCTCAGGATGACAATATCTTACTGATTACTGGTCACTGCTTACTGTTTACTGTTTACTCCTTTCTCCCTACTCTTTACTCCCTTTCTGTCTTAGTGTGAGCTAGTTAGCAAAATTCAGTAATTTCTTGTCATCTATTCAAAAAAATGAAGAAATCAATTGAAAATGATTGAAAATTTATGCAAATTAACAAGATTGATAAATAATTGTACTAAACAGATATTGGACAGGAAAATCTATAACAAAAAGGAGCACGCATGAAGTTTTTGCGCCGCACAGGAAAAGACGTAAAAAGTACTGATAATTTGAAAGGTTTATTCCCGGATTGGAAAGAAAAAGAAACATGGTTATTCATCGGTCCTCACGATGACGATATTGTTCTGGGTTCGGGTATTACGATGCGTTCTGCCATCGAAGCCGGTGTTGATGTATACGCCTTGGTAACGACTGATGGCGGTATGGGATATTGCCACATGGAACAGGAAAAGACCATTGGTAAGATCC
>CAYNBL010000082.1:0-10626 GCA_964395205.1 uncultured bacterium
GCTGTGGTTGAAGCTATTCTTGGACAATAATAATAAATATTCTAACATTGAGGATATAATATTAAATGACAAAAGCTTCTCTACATAAAATAATATTAATTTTACTCACAGTTGTTTTCTCTGTTGCATACTCTAATGATATATTTCATGCAAAAATATATTCTGAAGAAGATGAAATTAATCCGATTTATACTCATATGAATACCATTGAACAAAAGGGTGATAGCACTTTTATTGATCATTTTTACTACACCATGGAAGGCGAATTGTATATTGAGGATAAAGTTATTCTCGTCAACAATGAACCTTATTATAATTCAGTAGAGTTTTTTCAAATTGGAGTGTTTTCCAGTCTTGAACGAAAAGGTGATAAAGTAGAATTGAAATTAATTGATAATGGTAAGGAAAAAAATGTCACCAGACACCTCAAACTTCCACTTGTGTTTGCACCGAATCAGCAAATGGCATTAAGAGGTTATCTTGATAAGCTCAAAAAGGGCGAGTCCGCAACGTTTCATATTTTTGCCACTGAAGTACTAAGACTTGTTAAAATGAAAGTTTTCATGATCAAGGATTCCAAATATGAGAGAGAAGGATGCATTGTAATTCAGATGAATCCGAAAAGCAAATTTATAGATTGGTTTGTTGATGAAGTTTTCTTCGTCGTTGATAATAACACGGGACAGATAATGGAAATGCACGGCTTTTCCACTTTAAGACAAAAGATCAATGATGAGTGGGAATTCAGGGATATGGATTTTTATTATTCTTATGAATAATTATTAGAAATTTGTTTTTATTTGTGACTATCGATACGCATCAATACAAGACCATTCACCTTTTCAGTGGTCAACTCAAGATTAATCCTATGTCGGACATTAGCATGTTTTTGAAAAAAGGTTATTTAGACAAATATCACAAATACCATGTGTAATAGCCTGTTCAGTCTGAATATTAGAGCTGAAATCTCCCAAAAATGTTTGACACCAGACACATATTCTTTTCATCTAATGTTAAATATTAATAAACTATACTATTGTTTTATCAAAAAATAAATTTGATTATTATTGTTTACCTAAGCGATTATCAAGATAAAATTTACGTAAACGAACAGATTTCGGAGTGATTTCCGCTACTTCATCCTCTGAAATAAACTCAATAGCCTGATCCAAGGTCAATATTCTCGGAGCATGAAGAGTAACAGTCGTATCAGAACTAGAGGCACGCATATTGGTAAGTTTTTTCTCTCTTACAATATTAACACGCAAGTCCTGAGGCAAGTTACGTTCTCCAACGACCATACCGGCATAAACTTTATCTCCAACTGAAATGAGCAATGTACCTCGGTCCTCCATTGCAAGACTGGCATAGGCGGTCACTTTTCCAGCACGATCGGCGACGATAGCCCCCGTAATACGCTGGGGAATATCTCCAAACCAAGGTGAAAAGCCATGGAAAAGGCTGTTCATAATACCTCTTCCTTTTGTATCGGTCAAAAACTGGCTTCTAAAGCCGATCATTCCTCTTGAAGGTACGCGAAATTCAAGATGGGAGTATCCCATACCATTATTAACCATACTATAAATACGGCCTTTGCGCTTGGAAAGCTTTTCTGTCACAACACCAACAAATTCCTCAGGAACCTCAATATGGACATGTTCGACAGGTTCATGGAGTTTGCCGTCAATTTCACGTGTAATTACATGGGGCTTCGAAACTAAAAGCTCAAAACCCTCACGGCGCATGGTCTCTATTAGAATTGCCATTTGCAATTCACCACGACCGCATACCTCAAAAGCATCGGCTCGTTCTGTAGGTTTAACTTGAACTGAGACATTACTGAGAACTTCACGTTCTAAGCGTTCTTTGATATTACGGGAGGTTAGAAATTTGCCTTCAGTACCGGCAAAAGGACCATTATTAACATAAAACACCATGGAGATTGTTGGTTCGTCCACGGAGATCCGCGGTAGTGCTACAGGATTTTCGTTCTCTGATATTGAATCACCGATATTGATCTTATCAATACCGGCTAGCGCAATAATATCACCTGCAAAAACTTTATCGACAGGAACGCGCTTTAACCCAATAAAAGTATAGAGGGCAGAAAATTTGATATTTGTATTTATACTGTTTTCTTTGCAATGAGCATAGGGCTTATTGAATTCGATAACACCGTTAAGTAAACGACCGACAGCGATCTGTCCGACATAATTGTCATAACTCAAATTTGTAACTAAAAACGATACAGGTGCTTCATCATCAGCTTCCGGGCCGGAGATATAATCGATAATTGTATCAAAAAGAGGGTTAAGATCATTAGAGCCATCAGATAAGTCTTTATGGGCAATTCCAGCCTTAGCGTTAGTATAAAGAATAGGAAAATCAAGTTGTTCGTCATTTGCGCCAAGATCAATGAATAGATCGTATACAGCGTTAACGACAGTATCTATACGACTGTCTTTTCGGTCGATCTTATTAATGACCAATATTACAGGTAGGGAGCGTTCTAAGGCTTTTTTTAATACAAATCGTGTTTGGGGTAAAGGACCTTCAGATGCATCAACCAGAAGGAGCACACCATCGATCATGTTCAAACTACGTTCAACTTCGCCACCAAAATCGGCATGTCCCGGTGTATCAACAATATTTATCTTTATGTCGCCGTGTTGTACAGCAGTATTTTTTGCGGAAATTGTAATTCCACGTTCACGCTCAAGATCCATTGAATCCATAACACGTGTTTCAACTTCTTGGTTTAAACGGAAGGTTCCGCTCTGTCTTAACATCCCGTCAATGAGGGTTGTTTTACCATGATCCACATGGGCGATAATGGCAATATTTCGTATAGAATTTTTTCTCACAGTATCCCTTTCAGATAACTGCCGAATATAGTGTCAAAATCTAAGATGTGTGAGGATTATTTTAAGTAAATTGATAGAAAACAATTATTCACAGCTAATTACTGCATACTGCGTGCTGCATACTGAATTAAGAGCGGGTGAAGGGAATCGGACCCTCGTATTTAGCTTGGGAAGCTAATGTTCTACCATTGAACTACACCCGCTGATCTATATGGTCAAGTGCAGATCAATGATAACGTTTTTTAACGAAAGTTCGGATCTGCTCGTAAGCTCGTTCCAACAAAGTTTCATTTGGAAGAAAAACTATTCGTATATGCTGAGTACCGGGTTTCTGTCCGAAACCGCTTCCATGAACGGTTACAACACCTGTTTCACGAATAAGATCTTTTACAAAAACTTCATCTTTATCAGGAATATTCAGAGTTGGAAAGGCATAAAATGCTCCTTTGGGAACTATGCAATTGAACTCTTCAATATCGTTAAGCATGGAGACGGTCATATCGCGACGAATGGTCAATTCCTTCAACATCTCATTGATATGATCCTGAGGACCATCTAAGGCTGCTTTAATGGCAAATTGGGCAGGATGAGAGGCGCTTAAACGAGCGCGTGCCATTTTGTTCACAGCTTCAATGTAATCTTTCATGATATCAAGTGGACCGCTGAAGATTCCCCAGCCAATTCTAAAGCCCGGTACGATATAAGATTTTGAGAGACCATTAAAGGTTACGATCGGAACATCATTACATAAAGAACCCATGGATGTATATGAACCATTATCGAAAAGCAGTTTGTCGTAAATTTCATCACTTAAAATCAGAAGATCGTATTTGCGTGCCAATTCAATGATCTCTAATAAGGTTTCTTTAGGATACACGGCGCCCGTTGGATTGTTTGGATTAATCACAACAATGGCACGTGTTTTATCATTTATTCTGCTTTCTATATCGGCAACATCTAAATTCCAATCATCTTCTTCATTGAGGTAATAAGGATTCACCACTGTGTCGAGCTTAGCCATAATTGATGAGTACAACGGATAGCCGGGTTGAGGCAAAAGGACGTTCTCACCTTTTTCAAGTAATGCTGTTAAACTGAGTTCAATAGCTTCACTGGCACCATGAGTTACAATAATATCCCGAATATTCTGGATACCATTCCGTTCAGCTTGGCGGCGAATTGATTCGCGTGCCTCAGCTATTCCGGGAGACGGTGAATAGCCATTGAAATTATTACGCATGGCTTTACATACTGCGTTAGTCATGTGTGATGGCGGAGCAAAATCAAATATATTTGGATCGCCGATATTCAAAAAAGTCATTTCTTTTCCGGTAGCTTTAACTTCATTCGCAATACCAACAACCTCACGAATAGCATAGCGGATGTTTTCCACACGAGCAGCGGGAATAATATTCTTCATAAAGACCTCTTAATTTTGGACGCTAAATTTAATGAAACATTCATCATGATGTCAAGTAAATAGAGAAGAGTAAATGAGTAAAGATCGATGAGAAAGCGTTTTATATATGAAAACAGCAACAAAATAAAAACCCCGTCTTTAGACAGGGTTGAAGAGCGAGAGACGAGATTCGAACTCGCGACAGCCACGTTGGCAACGTGGGGCTCTACCACTGAGCTACTCTCGCATGTTAAAAAGCCAAAAATAATAACCCGAAAAATCGGGATTTGCAAGAAAAAATGTATTAAAAGTATGATATTTTCTCTAATATACGCTGGAAATAGAAAGGACAGATATGAAGAAATACTTTGCCGTATTGTTTATTGCTCTCTTTACATTCATGTTTGCTCAGGATGATATAGTAAGCGCAAGTTTGATTATTCCTAAAATTGAAGTTAAAGCTGGTTCAGAAACTAAGATCAACATTATTCTGAATATCAAAGAAGGCTGGCATATTAACAGCTCAGAAGTTTTGGATGATTATTCTATTCCCACTAAAATTTCATTAAAGAACAATGAAGAATTCTCTCTTGGCAAAATCTATTATCCCGAGGGCAAATTGATTCCTATCTCTTGGGGTGGCAATATGTCGCTTTATGAGGGAGATGTACAAATTACCGCTATCCTTCATGTCAATGACAAATTAAGTGTAGGTAAAAAGAAGGTTGATCTGGAAGTATCCTATCAGGCATGTAATAATGCTACTTGCTTGTCACCAGAGACTATAGGCCTGAATACAAGTGTTGTAATAGTTGATCAAGTTGAAGAAGTACATGAAGAAACCCCCCACAAAAAAGAAAATATAGAAGAAGAACTCAAAGAAGCTCCATCAGAAAAAGAAGAAGTTAAATACATTGATAATACAGGGTCGATTACAGAAGGTGTGCAAACTAATACGGTTGAAGAAATTAACAAAAATGAAGAAAGCAACCCTTTCCAGAATAAGAGCCTGATCGTTGTTCTTTTACTTGTCTTTGTTATGGGCCTGGCATTGAACTTGACCCCTTGCGTTTATCCTCTTATTCCAATTACTATGGGCTATTTTTTAGCTCAAAAAGAATCTAAATCACCCGTTTTATTGGCGGTTATGTATGTACTGGGTTTGGCAATAACTTACTCAATTATTGGTACACTAGCCGCATTTGGCGGTTCTATGATGGGTTCGCTACTTGCTCATCCGGCAACCTTGATCTTTTTTGCCGTCTTGATGCTGGCCTTATCACTAAGTATGTTCGGTTTATATGAATTTAAATTACCTAACGCTTTAACGCAAGTTGGCGGCGGAAGTCGTAGCGGTGCTTTTGGTGCTTTGATCATGGGACTTACTATGGGCATAGTGGCCGCACCTTGTGTCGGTCCGTTTGTCGTTAGTCTTTTAGGTTTTGTGGCACAAAGCGGGTCGATCTTTATTGGATTCATTACCTTCTTTGTTTTGGCCTTGGGCCTTGGCGTACCTTACCTCTTTCTGGGAATATTCTCTGGCAAGATCTCTGCTCTGCCTCGTTCAGGTGAATGGTTGAATGGTATAAGAGTATTTTTTGGTTTAGCTCTTATAGGGATGTCCATTTATTTTATATCACCCTTGCTTCCCAATAAAATTGCGGGTCTTTTATTGCCGGTCTATATGATCGTTGCGGCTGTCTATTATGGTGTAATTGACAAAGCAGGATTATCGGTATCCTGGTTCTCAAGATTAAAAGTTATTCTTGCTATGGCAATTCTGGCTGCCGGAATATTAATGCTAAAGCCTGTTGTTCAGCCTATGAATGAGATGTCTTGGGAAACATATTCAGCGCCTGTATTGCAAACATCGATCATAGAAAAAGAACCGGTGATCATTGATTTTTATGCGGATTGGTGTAATCCCTGTAAAGAATTGGAACACATTACTTTTGCGGATCCCGATGTACAGACTATTTTAAAAGATTTTATTAGACTCAAAGTAGACCTGACGATCGTTAATGACAGCACAAATACTTTGAAAAAAGAATTTGATATTCCCGGTGTTCCAACCATTATATTCTATGATAAAACGGGCACTGAAAGAAAAGATCTACGTTTGAACGGATTTGAAAAACCAAAAGCGTTTATGAATCGTCTGAAGAAAGTTATATCGGAATAATAAGCTTAGGAAGTGTAAAATTATTATTTGATAATCATCGTTTTTATCAATATGTTAAAAATTATGATAAAAATGAAGCATAACAGAGAAAGAATTCACTGGGTATTTCAACGAATTTCCGGCTTACAGCTATTAATTTGCTTTGGTGTTCACATATGGGTATTCTTTTTTAAGCTGAAAAGACCGATCAGCCTGGATGGTCTACAAGTGATATTCTCTCATCCTGCGTGGATTGTTTTTTATACTATTTTCATAGCTTTGGCCATATATCACGGTTTTTCGGGATTATGGACTGTGTTAACTGATGAGAATCCGTCAAAAACTTATAAAAAAGTGTGGAAGATCATTTTATTTGTCTCGGGTATTCTGCTTATTTCTATCACCCTTTGGAATTTAATTTTATTGGGTGCATTATGAGAAAAGTAAGTACAATTTCCCATTACCGTATGAATTTGCGTTTAGGCATGTTCTCATTTATGTCCCATAGGATAACAGGTATACTTCTATTAATCGCCGGTTTATTTATTCTAATTGGGCTTTCTGTTGTTATGTTAGGTAGAACTACCTTTGAAGAGTTAATTATACTATTACAATTCCCGACTTTTCGTGTTCTTGCACATATTGTATCCATTGCACTATATTGGCATATCCTGAACGGAATTAAAATATTGATCATTGACCTTTTTCGTGCAGGTCGTATACATAAGCTTTTAACACTTATAATGATCGTAATCTTTATTTTGGGTATAATTTTCTATTTTATTTATGCTTACCCTGGCTTGGTGCATCCATGAAAAAATATGATCTGATAATTGTCGGTGGTGGTATGGCTGGGCTTCGTGCTGCAATAGAGGCCGTTAAACAAGATCTTCATGTGGCAGTTATCTCAAAAGTTCATCCTCTTCGCTCACATAGTGTTACAGCCTCGGGTGGTTTAAATGCCGTTATGCCCCAAAAAGACATAGAACAAAAAGATATCGATTCGATTGAAAAACATTTTCAAGATTCAATGAAATGCGGCTATAATGCCTCAGATTCGGAAGCATTACAAACACTAGTAAGTAGAGCTCCGGGGAAGATCAAAGAATTGGAAAGGTGGGGATGTCTTTTTTCTCGGGAAAAAGATAATAGTCTGGCTGTACGGACCATGGGAGCGGCTTCTTTTCCACGTACCATACATTCGTCAGATAAAACCGGCAATGCTATCATGAGTACGCTTTACGGACAGTGTATTCGTTTACGTCAAAACAAACCTGATCTTTTACGCTTTTATGACGAATGGTTCGTTCAAAAGTTACTTGTTTACAATGATGTTGTATCAGGAGTAATTGCGCTTGAGATCGCTACGGGAAGAATGGAAGTATTTACTGCAAAAGCAGTGATCTGGGCAAGTGGCGGCAGTGGCAGGATTTTTGGGAGTACTTCCAATCCACTTACCAATAGTGGATGGGGTCTTGCTGTTCCTTTGTATGCTGGTGCACCATTACGAGATATGGAATTTATTCAGTTTCATCCAACTCAGCTTTCAGGATCACATATATTAATTACTGAGGCAGCCAGAGGAGAAGGTGCAATTCTTCTCAATAGAAAAGGCGAGCGTTTTCTTGGATCTTACAGTGATTCAAAAGATAAAAAAGAGTTATCTGCAAGAGATATTGTGAGTCGAAATATTCAACGAGAGATACTTGCCGGCAGGGGCGTTGATGCCAGCTGTGTTCTTCTTGATCTCAGAAGTCTTGGCAGCAGGAAAATTAAAAAACAACTTCCCGGCGTCAGAGAGCTCTGCAAAACCTATGCAAACCTTGATCCTATCAGACAAAAGATTCCGGTAACTCCGGGACAACACTATACTATTGGTGGAATCAGTACAAATGAAAAAACTCAAACGGAAATCGAAGGTTTTTTTGCTGCAGGAGAATGTGCGTGTGCCGGTGTGCATGGTACAAATAGAATGGGTGGAAATTCGCTAATGGAAACATTGGTGTTCGGTGAGATATCAGCGCAAAGTGCAGGATCTTATATTCGGCAAAAACATCAGCGTTTACCCAATAAACTTTTCTTAGAGAATGCTTATGCTGAAGAAAAGAATAAATTACAGACACTTTTAGAGACTAACGGCAAGGTCAAACCGGCAGAGATTCGCGCAAAAATGAATAAAGCGATGGATGAATTTGCCGGTATATATAGAGATGGAATGGGTTTGGTAGAAGCCGGACAGATCATAAAAGAGCTAAAGACCACTTATAAGACAAATATGCTTGTTCAGGGTAATGATGCTAGAGCAAATTATGGACTTATTGAGGCAATCGAATTAAAAGGGAGCTTGGATATAGCAGATATTATTATTCAATGCGCTTTGAAAAGAAAAGAAAGTATTGGTGTACATTTTAGAAATGATTTTCCAAGCACCAAAGGCCGTCCAAGATATTCTTTGGCTAAGGTTAAAAAGGGTAAAATAAAGATTAAACATATCGCGGTTCGTATAAAAAATAATCCATTATTTGCATTATTCTCGGATTCGAAAGCACTGAAAAAATGAGAGAGAAAACATATAAAATATCGGTTTTCCGTTTTGATCCACTTGTAGATACAAAGCATCGTTTTATAAATTATAAAGTACCCGGAAGTAAAGCAAAGACTGTGCTTGATGCCTTGCTGTATATACGTGATCATATCGATGGAACTCTAGCCTTTAGGGCTTCATGCACTCAGGGACGATGCGGATCTTGTGCGATGCATATTAATGGAAAATATGGATTGGCGTGTGAAACACCTTTACGAGCAGGTAAAATAACTATTCGTCCATTAGCTCAATTGCCGATCATTAAAGATCTTATGGTTGATATGGAACGTTTCTGGGAAAAATATGAATCGATAAAACCTTATCTTGTTCGGCATTCAGGGGAAGCACGTCAAAGTTATACCAATAGAAAAGAAATGGATTCAATGATAGACTGCATTTTATGTGGTGCATGTTTCTCCGCCTGTATGATGACGGGTATGAATCCCGATTTTCATGGTCCGGCAGCCTATGTGACGTTAAATCGCTTCCTCAGAGACGAAAGAGATGCCATTCATGATCAACGTATGGAGCTTGTTACAGGTGAAAATGGAGTCTTTCGTTGTCATAGCATGTACAACTGTAATGATGCTTGTCCAAAAAATGTAAAACCTTCTGAAAATATATTGGAAATTAAGAAAAATATCGGTTAAATTTCACTGTTGGAATACTAAGTAAAAAGGAGCCCTAAAGTGGAACAAACTATTAGTCGTCAAATCGCTGAATTTGCAGTAAATTTACGTTATGAAGATCTGCCTGAAAATGTTATTCAAGAAGTAAAACGTTATCTTTATGATTCCGTTGGATGTGCTCTGGGATCTATGCATACACGTGACGTAAATATCATTAAAGATATCTATGCAGACATGGGTGGAAAAGAAGAAGCCACAATATTTGGTTATAAGATTAAAATGCCGGCCGTTCAAGCCAGCTTTTTAAACGCTCTGATGATTCGGGCTCTTGATTACAATGATATTTACTGGAAAGAGGATCCATCTCATCCTTCCGATATCATTCCTGCAGCCTTGGCAATGGCTGAAAGAGTCGGAGCTTCAATGAAAGATGTTATTGTTGCTATCGTTCTTGCTTATGAATTTGAACAACGTATTTGTGAATTTGCGAAGCCGGGTGTACGCGAGCGAAAATGGCATCATGCAACCTTAACGCAATTCGTTTCTCCTATCGTTGCCGGTAAAGTGCTTGGTTTGAATGTAGATCAAATGGTCAATGCCATAGGGATTTCTGCTTGTCATAATCATACTATCGGATGTCCTACTGCAGGGAAATTGACCATGATGAAGAATACGGTCGACCCCATGTCAACTCAATCTGGAGTTTTAGCCGCATTAATGGCTGAAAAAGGTTTTACCGGAACAGAAGCTATTTTCGAGGGAAAAGAAGGCTTCATGGATGTTTATGGTCCTGATTGGGATGTTGATGCTTTAATCGGTGGACTTGGAAAATCTTTTAAGATACTAGAATGTTCAATGAAAGCATTTCCAACTGAAGCGTTAACACATACTCACATATCTGCTACTATCAAGATCATGAATGAAAATGATATTAATTACAAAGATATTGATACTGTTACGATCAAGACCATCGCTAGAGCTTGCGATAT
>CAYNBL010000083.1:0-10617 GCA_964395205.1 uncultured bacterium
GTTCAAGTTCAAAGCAAGTTTGGAGTAACTCGGAATAAGTGTATGATTTTGAATTAAAACCAAGCGCCATTTTATCCGGAAATTCACGCGCATGCTGCATAATAACCGAAGCAAAATTCGGAAAGGGAACGATATGCTCCGCATACGGTATGTCGAGAAACTCATTTCGTTTTTTTTCATTAAAAGACATCTGATGCTCGTTTAATTTCATTTAATTGATATGAAGGTAAGAAGGTTTGTGGTAAGAAGGTCATCAGGATATTTCACTTCTTAATAGTTGATTCACGATATCGAATCAAGAAAAATAGTTTTTTTGAAATCAAATCAGAAAGTTCTACTATCCTATCTTTCTCCTCTTTATCCAAGTACCCAATCTCATTTGCAATAATTGCTTGTGATCTAACTTCCGCGTTTGAAGCCTTAGCTATTCTCAAGTATTTTAGATTGGATCTTGCAGATCCACTTTCTTCTCCCTCAGCAATATTACTAGACACACTAATGGTAGCTCTACGAATTTGATCTATAAAGCCAAAATCATTCTTAAAATGAGCCGTGTCTGTCAATTTATATACAATCTTAGCTAAATCTTTAGCCAGTTTCCATACTTCAAGATCCTGAAATCGTCCCATTTCATCCCCCTGTTGTATCAATTATTCTAAATTACTTCTTTTACCTTCTCACCCCTTACCTTCTCACCCCTTACCTTCTCACCCCTTTATACCTTCTATTTAGCTTATTAGTTTGCAAAACTCTCCCAATCTCTTATTAATCTGATCTTTGTCCAAAGTTTCAAGTTTATCGGTTGAAAAAGATTCCACAAGAAACGATGCCATCACGGTTCCATAGATCATGGCTTCCTGATAATCGCTGAATTTGAGATCTTTTGGGTTTTTACTTGCGAGATATCCCATAAAACCGCCGGCAAAGGTATCTCCGGCGCCTGTAGGGTCGACCAATTGATCTTCGGGACATATTGGGTACATCGCATGCTCATCATGATGGAAAAGCTCTGCACCATATTTACCCTTTTTGGCGATCACGGTTTTAGGACCCAGGTTCTGGATAAATTTTACACCATCAGCTAGATAGGTTTCTTTGGTTAACTGAATAATTTCTTCGTCGTTGATGATAATGATATCGACACGACTCATGGCCTCTAAGAGTTTATCCCGGCTAACATCAATCCATAAATTCATTGAATCCAATCCGACCAGTGGTTTATTAACCATTTGATCTAAAACTTGTATTTGCAATTCAGGATGAATATTTGCAAGAAAAAGCACCTCGGTATTTTTATAGGAATCGGGTAAAACGGGAGAAAAAGTTTTAAAAACATTTAATTCCGTAAAAAGAGTATCGCGGTTCTTTAGATTTTTTTTATACTCACCACCCCAGCGAAAGGTTTTACCTTCCTTTATTTCAAGACCTTCAAGGTTAATATTCCTTTTTTTAAATTCATCAATGGCACGTTGAGGGAAATCTCTTCCTACAATACCCACAATGCTTACGGGCGAAAAATGAACGGCTGCTAAACTAAAAAATGTTGCCGAACCCCCGACGGCATTATCTCGTCTGCCTTTTGGTGTAATAACAGTATCTAAAGCAATTGAACCTACGACAACTAGTGACATTTTTCTCCTATTTGACAAAAGTACATTTATTGACCGCAACTCCTGAATTAGAGCGAACTCTATAAAAATAAATTCCGGATGCAAGCCCCTGCGGCGACCAGGTAATATAATGATAACCTGCCTCAAAGTCCTTTCTTATTTCTCTATCCACCCGGCTTCCCTGAAGATCAAAGAAATCAATGATCACTTCGCTTTTTTGAGGTAAAGCAAAATAGATCTGCGTGTTTGGATTGAAAGGATTTGGATAATTTTGGAATAATTTGAATTCTTCGGGAATACCTGCAGCATTGATAGATGAAACGAATTTTTCTTCGATGAGAATAAATTTGACTGCATCTGCACGCAATACGTAATTGGTCGATCCTCCCCCATTATTTTGAACTCTCAATGTTACGGGCAGATCTTTTGGTAAGTCATATTCCCCGATTGATACATAATGACCACTTTCGGAATTTTGATCAATATAAACAGTATCCTGAGGAGTGCCATCGACGATCACGATATATGCGGCATGTTCATGAGCATTGCTGGTTGTGGGAACAATAAATTGGATATCATAACGACCGCTTAGCTTCAGTTCGGTCGTAAAATCGGCATAAGCACCCAAATTGGCCGTGTGATTAAAGATACATCTGCTTGTCGCTTTTGATGCAACTGCAACGCTTGTGAACCATGCGGGGCCGAATTCGTGATATCCCATAGCATCATCGTTATCGATCAAACGATAATAGCTTAAAGACGTAGCAAAAACAGGGATGTATTTAATGGAATTTCGAGGATCATCACTTTCAATGATGATCACATCGTTATATTCACAGAAAGACTCGGATGTAAATGTAATAGGGATCTCTTTCACTTCCATCGGTGCAAGACTCAATGGAAACTCCTCACCAATGGTCAGTTTACTACCAAATGAAGACAAAGAAGTAATCTCCAATTCTTCTTTTCCTGAATTTGATAATGAAAGATAAAGTGTGGCAGTATCACCTATTGAAATTTCGCCAAAGGTCAAAATATCCTGATTAATAACTAAATGTTTATCGGTGATAAGAGGTGAAATCCTGACAACATCAATTCCCATTATCAGGCTTGAATCAAGATTCTCGAATGTAATGGTATTCCCTGTGCCGCTTTCCAGTTCATAGAATCCGGCATGCTGCCATTTATCTGACCCAAGTAAACGTGAGTTATATACCATCGTATCCAGAATGCTGCTATTCTCAACGATCACTCGTGCCGAATCTGTTGTAGAACCCGGTCCGTGAAAGAATATATTATACGTTCTGGTTTCTTGAATATCCGGAATAATAGTAAAAGACCCTAACCCGTTTAATAAGCGAGCATCCAAATCCCATAACTCACCACTGGTACGGTCACTCCAATCACCGGCGCCTTCAAGAAATTCAGGTTCTTTTTCATCGATAAAGATATCATCTGGAATAAAATCAATGTGAACTTTTGCCTGATTCCCTACACTATCGCAAACGGCAACAGCGACTTTTGCAATTTCTTTTTCAGGAATTGCTTTTATCGTTTCCCATTGATTTTCACTTGTCTTTGTGCATGATAATCTTTCATAGGTCTCATACATGGTCTTAAGAACGACATAAGGTTCTTCTGACTGAAAAACCGGGCCATCGGTCTCAATGGCAAAACGAATTTCATTTCCATCGATAATTTCATTAACCGTCAGGATTGGTGCTATCGTATCTAAAGGATTGATCCACAGTCTCATGGCTTCAACATCTTTGCAATACATGAATTCAACATCATTTTCATCAGATAGACGGTGAGCTAAATTATTCAACGAGTCCATAGCTGTAAGAAAATTGGTCTCGGGAAGATGCGCCCAATAACAGACCATTTGATCTTTTCCGGCTGCCGCTTCTCTAAAAAGAATATCCAATCCATAGTCAATTTGAGATTGAACAGTAAAATAGAGTGAACGTACCCGCCATTGTTTCATATCGCCTTCGAGCCGATAGTTCTCACTATTTGGATGAAACGGTACGGATCCACTGCTTATCGTTGTCCAGCAATCCGACATATCAAAGGGAATAAACCGTTCCTGATAGTCCTGCCAATGTTCATCCATATACATCCACCCGCTTCGAAAAGAAATGGGGAAAACGTTATCTTCAATTAAAAAAGTATTTAACGTTGTTTCATAATCATTCAGATTTAAAAGAAAATCGGGCGCAATTTCATATTTATAAAGTCCGTCTCCATCCGGGTCGGACCAATAATAGGTATGGTAGTGCAGAGATAATTGATCATCATAAAGATCAATGGCCTCCCGATGATATTTATTCATTAAATAGAGCGTAATATTCCTTCGAATAGGGATATTGCAGTTCCTTGATAGATCAAATACATTCCCGGCCATCATCCACCAGGTCATCTTCATGGGCGTTCCATAACTATCACGAAGTTGATATCGGAATGAGGTATCCATAACAGCATATCCATTTCTTTGGGGATCGGAATATAGAGAAGACAAGAAATACCTATTACCATAAACTGAGGTTGAAAGTCCGTCCCATATGGATGTATCAGAGCCAAGGACAAGATAAACCTTCCCTTTTTCGGCTGCCATGATCGGAAGAAGCAAGCTAATACAAAAAAATGCGATAAGTATTTTTTTCATTATTTTGTCTTTAGTTTAGAAATTCGCCAAGGTAATACCACGGCATTTTTATTATTGAGCTCATCTTTAACCCGCATAAATGCGATACCCGCATATTTATCCATCGTGCCTTTCCATTCAAGCCATACGTCATATTCAGTTTCAAAAGTTGAGTAATTTGTCGTAGAGGCTTCTCTAAAATACAGATTGCCTTCTTTTTTGACGATCATCAGCATATGTGCGGAAAACACATTGTCCTGATTCGCATATAAAATGGCAACAATATCACCGTCTTTGATCCGGGGCTTTACATCTGCCATATGTTCCATAGGGACATATTCAACAGTAATACTTCTATCGAGTTTTATGTAGCGCAGATCATCCATACCTTTTCCTCTAAAGAAATTCTCATGAGAGATCGTACGGGTCATAGATGCGGTATATTCTCCACCCACTTTTGCTGATACATCATCTAGGATCCAATTATTTTCAGGCATCCAGTCAGCCATGGTGTAATGATTGCGAGTTTTCATTCCGATCAGTCCATCTTTGTAACGTATCTGCTGGAGATTATTAAAGAAATTATCCCACGAATCGGAAATGGAGAGAGCCAACACATGTTCGCAATAGACCATGCAGTTCGTTTCCTGAAAGTTCACTAAAGGATAGGTTTCAAGTAAAGCATAGGGACCGTCACCCGTTGCTGTCCAGCTATAAGGAATTTCCAGGAACATCTCAGAATATAAGTTAATACGATCCGTAATGGTCATATCCTTATCTGCATTGACCCGTAACATAGAATCAATTTCAGCGTGACTCATTTGACCTATCACTGCCGGTGATGTTTTATTTGAATCTGAACAAGAAAATATTAATGCGACCATTATAACAAAGATCAATATTTTTTTCATAATCCCACTCTCTTTACTGCTTAGTAAGTTATTTCGACTTCTACAGTATCTAAAATACCCTTGATCGGAACGCTCGGTTTGCGAACAACGACCGTAATTTGTTCTATACCTGTATATTTGTCTTTAATTTTTCGAGCTATTTCACCTGCCAACGCTTCAATAAGATGTTTTTTCTCATGCGTAACAATCGCCTCTATATCATGATATATGGCTTCATAATTGATGGTATCGTTAAGATTATCGGATTCAGAGGCTTTTCTTAGATCAGCAGCGATCACAAGATCAAGTTCAAAGCGGGCTCCAAGAATCTTTTCGCTCTCCTCTACGCCATGATAACCGTAAAATATCATATTCTTAAGTCGTATGTAATCCATAAGTACCTCAAGAACCAAGATCCAAGACTCAAGAATCAAGAACCAAGATTCATATTTAATATTTCAAATTTACTATAGAGACTTCACATCTTACGCTTAACTTTTTCATTTCAAGATCATCATCTCATGAATAGATCCTTCCAGCCTACGCTCAGTAGAGCTTCGACCGGCATGGCACTGCGTTCAGGATGACAGGCTTTGTCTCATTTCACGTCTCACATCTTACGTCTAACGTCTTACTTTTCTTCTTCATTCTTTCTCGACCATCCGGCAGATCCTCTCTACGTTCGGACGCCAGCCAGAAGGTCCTCACGTCTTACTATGTCCATTTAAGTTTATTTCTAACTACTGAGAAAAAATCGCTGTCAACAGAACGGACCAACTTAACTTTATAAGGTGCACGTTTAATTCTGATTGTTGTATCCTTTTGAGCAATAATATCTTGCTGCCCATCAAAGCTGATCATACAGCCGTCTTCCAATTCTTTAAAACGAATTAAAATACTCGAATCACCTGAGATCACAGTCGGGCGATTGGAAAGCATATGCGGACAGATCGGATTGATAATAAAAGCATTCATTCCGGGCGCAACGATGGGGCCTCCTGAAGATAAGGAATAAGCTGTCGAACCGGTCGGAGAAGCAACGATCAAGCCATCACTGCGAAAAGTATTCATATAATCATCATTAATTTGCACATCTAATGTAACCAATTTTGATGAATGAGAGCGAAATATCACAACATCGTTAAGTGCGTAAATTAGCTCGGAATCATTTCCGATCTGAGCCTCAAGTACCATTCTTTCATCTAAGCGAAATTCGCCTTTTAAAATATTGATCATTTTTTTTTCATAAGTTTCTCCTGACAATTCGGCAAGAAAACACAGGTGTCCAAAACGAATACCTAACATAGGAATTTGATTTTTTTGCATTAGTCTGGCAGCTCTTAATATTGTTCCATCACCACCCAATATGATCAATAAATCGACAATATCTATCATCTTCAATAATGATGTTCCATGAGGATAACCGGCTATTTCTGCAAATTCGGCTTCTACACAAAAGTCAATATCATTATTTTTCAACCATTCAAGGAAACCTCCAAAGAAAGGACTTATTTTTTCAGAATAGTTTTTATTGGCAATAATACCTATTTTCATTATGATTCCTTCTATTTTAAAAGCTTCTTTAAAGTCCCGATCACTTCATCTACAGTTTCGGCTTTGATCATACCATCAATTCCCCATGAACCAAGGGAGATCACAGTTTTATTATATTGTAGAGCATGTCCAATCTCGGATAAAGTACCATATTTGCCACTGATAGCAACAGCCACATCGCATGCGGAAGCCAGTATTTCATTTCTAGCCAAACCAATACCTGTTGCTATAGGGATCGTTACATAAGGATTAGCATCGCTAACATCTATACCGGGTAATATCCCGATCACGGTACCACCGGCTTCATTGCAGCCCTTACTGACAGCCTCCATAATACCCATCCTACCACCACAAAGTAGAATCCAATTATTTTCAGCTATGGCTTTTCCTAATAATTCCGCATTTTTTAAAGCAAGGCTATCTGCCTCACGTCCACCAAATACAGAGATAAGTAAACCGCGTTTTATTTTAGTTTTCATATTGAAAGTTAATACATTCACATAGACATGTAAAGCATGAATACTTTGTATGTCAATTTTATACAGATCGCAATTTAAATTTCCGGATATTTACTTCAGAAAGAGAAGCTTTCCATACGCTACTTTTTCATTTGCAATGATCCGGTAAATATAACACCCGCTACCGATCCCTCGCGGCGACCATTTAAGCTGATATGTTCCGGGATGTTGGTAGGAATTGACAGGCATATCAATTTTATCTCCACGAATATTAAACACCTCCACAATCACTTGAGCATCTTCGGAAAGGTCATAATGAAAGACAGTATAGGGATTAAAAGGATTCGGGTAACAAGGATAGAGTTTAAAACTTTCCGGTAATCCTTCATCAGAGTTGTCATGACAAATTGAGGTATTTCCCGGATATGTGACACGCAAATCATCAATATAGATCGATCCTTCTTGAATACCCGTTTTAAGAGGCATATAAAAACTCTTGAACATCAAGGGGTATGATGTTGTCAGATTGGAAATATTTATAAATTTTGTTTCATATGCATCAGTATTTGACACCGTAATGGAAGTAGAAATATTTTTATCTCCCGCATCCAGTAATTTTGTATATACCCTGTAGGAATCACCATCACTCAGAACATCAAAGAGAAGTAATTCGGGTAAACCTTCAATTTCAATATCTTTACTTAAATATATTTTGCCCGTAGCCGTGGTTTTATAATCTATACGGAATACTTTTTTCCCATTAACCCCATCGGGACGATCAACTAAATAAAGTCCGCTGGCCGTCATGTCAAGATTATCTCCCGAAAGGGTCCAACCTTCCAACTCTTCCATTCTATTCAGTGAAACTTCACCGTCTTGAATAATCACCTCAATATGAGATGAATCATAGATCTCGCCATAATAGACATACACATAGGTTTCACCTTCCGAAAGCCCATGGAATGAACCCAAACTGTCAACATAGCCAACAGTACTGTCGAGGGAGCTAAAGCTTAGTATCGTGTTATCCAATTTGATGCTGTTTAAATCCGGATCAATTCCCCGGACAATGAAATCTATTGTTCTATTATTATCTGTGATGGCTGACTCGGGACTTATCATGATAGAATCCAAATTGATTTTACTTACATACATTGAGTCTGTTAGCAGTGAATCACCAATACTAACATAGACATAACCGTCCGTGCCGGTAAGGGAAGCAGTAAACAAATATTCACCTTCACTACCTTCTATCGTGCCTATCGATTCATCGCAATATATATTTGTAAGCGACCAATCTGGGCTGGTTTTAGGATGATAGAATTCATCCCATTGAGAAACTTGCATCGAATAGCTTTGATTCATGAAAAGATCAATACTGTCGCGTTCTATCTGAGCTAGCGTAGAATTCCCCTCAGGAGCCGTTGAATAAATCGCTACGCTGTTTCTAACGGAACGTTCCGATCCATCTGAAGGTGAATTGATGATCTCATTATTTACGAACATGACACTCGAACCGCCACCATCGAAATTCATGGCTCTCCAGGCTCCTAACTTAATCATGATATCCGCCAAATCCACCAGATTTATTCCGGCACTGATCGTCTGTCTTCCATCTACGACGACAAGAAACATCTTAGTGGTGTCCTGATCAAACCCAACGGCCGTCCGAGGGTGTAAAGCCGTGGCAAAAGTACTTCCACCACCTTCATTGGTATAACCGGTAAGTGCATAATTTTGACCATTACGCACAAAGGTCGGAAATCCGCCAATTAAGTGTTTCATGCCCGTCATCAAAGTAAGATAATTGTAGCTGACACCCGAACTACTGAGATCTTCAAATGTTTTCATTTTTAATAGAACTTCAACAGTATCCCCAATATTCAATAGTGAATTAAGAGTTGAGGCAGCCGTCCCGTTACCCGATAGGACTGCTGTTCCGGTCTGTATTTGCATATTGCCAATACCGCTTTCTTTGTTTTCTACAATACAGTTTACAACTTCATTAACACTCCAGGCTTCAAGGGGTCTGATTTTAAGCTCGATACCGTCAGAACTTGTCTCGGTCCTATTACCCATGTGTTGATTATAGAATATTAATTCGTTGCTACCTCTGCCGGCATTGATATCATTTATTGCAAGTTGAGTGCTGTTATGCGTTATTTTTCCTTCATATTTATGACATCCAATGGTGACCTTATTGTTTTCATCTATGGCAAGAGATGGCCAATATATTGGATAGGATGAACTTAATTCCTCAAGTTTAACAATCTCCCCATTGACAATGCCTGCATTGGTCGAACTGGCGTCAGACTGGTAAAAATCACCATTCGTACATCCAACCAATCGGTGTAAAGCTGAATCCTGCGCTTTGGTCATTACGCTTGGTTTAACCAATCCGCCTCCATCCACTGCCTCCACACTGATATAGGGATTATCCAAATCGATCTCCATAACATAGATCATCCAGGGAACCGAAGGTGCTTTAAGGGTTTTCTGGACAATACCGGGGCCTATATTCCTTGTTCTTAATATTTTTATATCGGGTAAAGCTCCCCATAAAAGCGAGATTTGTATTATGAGTATTAAGGCAATCAAAATAATGCGATAATGTTTTTTCATGATATCCTCAAATAATAAATTTATTTTGCGATAAGATAAACACGAATTTTATGATTTGCAATTTTTGTCTATGAATACTTGTAATTATACAACGGATTTAAAATATTTTTTTGCGGTCTTAAAGAATTTAAGTGCATCCACCGTCTTATAATCGGGGTAAGTCCACTCCAATGCTTTATATTCATCTTTTTCAGCGATCAGCGTACATTCGGCATATATCCCTTCAGCGAGATAGGTGCGATGTGAAAATGCTTTTGTGGTTAAAAGAGAAAGTTGATATAAGGTCAATGAACCCGGATCAATATTAACAGATCTATTTCCATCTTTTAAATATTTATTCTCTATGGTTTGAGATTCCAATTTAAATCTATAAAAGTTTTCCAAAGAGACAGGCAATGAGAAAACATAGAATTTCTTTAAAAGTCTCTCCCCCATCTCTTCACGATAATATTGACTGAAAGTAGAAAATTCAAAGGGTCCGAATTCCAATTCGATCTGACCGTAAAATCTAGACAACAACTTTTCAAGATCATCAAAAAGACACGGATCATTAGTAGTAATGGCCTGGAAGAGTAATGCTTTTGTGGAGATTTTTATCATAAGTAATCCAAGTTTTCTGTCATAAAATACAAAATAATAATCATAATAGTAAATATTTGTTGAATTGTTGAAGCGTACGAGGGCCAATCATTAAATTGTCTGGTTGTTAAGGGGTAGTTAACTTAAATGATTTCAAGCCCCGGTATTGGATTCCAAATTAATTAATTCAACCCCTCGACAAGCTCGGGGTTGGAGGTGGTTGGTTGATGCCTAGTCCCGGGATTGCATCCCGGGTT
>CAYNBL010000084.1:0-10543 GCA_964395205.1 uncultured bacterium
TCAGTATCCTGACATGGAAACATGTCCCGCAAGGCACCTCCGGCGGGTTGACCATTATTGGAACAACAGGTGCTTTTATGGGGTCATTCCTGATTGCTATTGCAGGAAAATTTTCTTTGCAATATTTTACCAATATTGAAATGTCCTGGACAGCTGTGTGGATCATTAGTGCTGTCGGGTTGATCGGAGCTTTTGTAGATTCTTTACTTGGCGCAACCATTCAGGCACAGTATCAATGTCCCACTTGTAAAAAAATAACGGAAAAGAAACATCATTGTGATAACGAAAATATTCCTCTTGTCAGTGGACATCGCAAAATCACAAATGATGTCGTTAACTTATCAAATACGGTCGCTGGTGGATTACTCGGTGGCCTTGCATATTTAATTTTATTCTAAGAGGCTGACATGAAAAAGATCATTAAAACCCCTTTTGCAAATATGTATGAAGAAGCACGCTTTTCATCCCAGTTAGTGACACAGGGTACTATGTGGGAAATCGTTGACGTTCTGGATCAGAAAGGCGACTGGATCCAATTACGTACTCCCGACGGCTATGAAGCCTGGGCACAAAATTTTTCAACTCTTGATTTAAGCGAAGAAATGGGAAAAATGATTGCTTCACTTCCAAAACTTATGATCCATACGCCTTTTCTCTCAATATTTAAAACTGCTGAAATGAAAGCACTACGCAAAGCTGTTGCCGCTATGGGTGCTTCTTTTCCCTACCTAAAGAATGATAACAATATATATGAAGTCCTAATGCCTGATGGTTCTACCGGATATCTTAAACAAAAAACGCTAACCGTCAGCGATCCGCGTGATATTATTTTATGTTCTGTTGGTAAACTTTTGGGGTGCTCCTATTTTTGGGGTGGTAAGACAGAAAACGGGTGTGACTGTTCGGGTATCACCCAAATGTGTTTTAATGTTGCAGGCCTCCAATTACCTCGTGATGCTTCTCAGCAGATCAAGGTCTTGAAAAAATATCCCGTGGAAATGAAAACCGCGAAACCCGGCGATCTGGCGTTCTTTCAGAACGATAAAGGTAATATTACCCATGTCGCCATCATGCGGCGTTCACCTGAATTTATTCATTCATCGGGCGAAGTTAAGTTGAATAGCTTTGATCCGGCAACACCGCATTATTCAAAAAAACTGGATCGAATGCTGGAAGGCATTTATTCGATCGACAAGCTTATTGAAAAGGAAAAATCATGAGCCGTAAAGTTTGTTTAACGGGGATCAAGCCATCAGGCATCCTTCATATAGGTAATTATTTTGGCGCCATTAAACCCGCCATTGAGCTCGCGGAACATTATGATTCGCGCTATTTTATTGCAGATTATCACGCATTGAACACCATAAAAGATCCGGCTATATTGAAAGAACTGACCCATAAATTAGCCGCTTCGTGGCTGGCTTGCGGACTGGATCCCGATACCATGATGTTCTACCGTCAATCCGATGTACCGGAGACATTTGAGCTGACCACCATTCTGATGGCCTTTACTTCCAAAGGACTGATGAACAGAGCCCACGCCTATAAGGCGTCTGTTCAGGAAAACACTTTGGCGGGAAACGATCCGGATGCCGGTGTTAATATGGGTCTTTTCACTTATCCTGTTTTGATGGCTGCAGACATTCTCTTGTTCAATACCAATATCGTTCCTGTGGGAAAAGACCAAAAACAGCATGTGGAAATCGCCGCGGATATAGCTCAGTCGCTTAACCACGCTTACGGTAAAGAGATCCTGACGGTTCCGGCACCTGTCATCAGCGAAACGACTCAGGTCATTGTGGGTCTTGACGGACGCAAGATGAGCAAGAGTTACGACAATGTTATTCCCTTGTTTCTGCCTACCAAGAAATTACGCAAGATCATTATGAAGATCGTGACCAACAGCCAGGAAGTCGATGAACCCAAAGATCCGGATACATCCCATGTATTTAGTCTGTATAAATTATTTGCAACTCCCGAAGAACAAAGCATTGCACGAGAACGCTATCTGGCCGGAGGCATGGGTTGGGGACATGCAAAACAAGAACTTTTTGATATCATAGACGCCCATTTTTCTCCTATGAGAGAAAAATACGATCTACTTATGGAAGATCCTTCCCACATTGACCGCATTCTAAAAGAAGGCGCGGACAAAGCACGTATGATCGCAGCTGCAACGGTACAACGATTACGTGATACTATTGGGATTGATTGACTGATTTATTAACGTTTTAAAGTTAATTTTAAATTACATTTGTAAAGACAAGGCATGCCTTGTCTCTTCTGATACAATTTTAATAGGCTAATCATGAAAATTTTTGACGAACGCGACACCATGTTTGCTCGTAAAGCCCTGCGCCCGGATTCAGATGCTTATCGTGATTATTATGAGCGCCATCCCGAAAATAAAAAGATCGACGACCATCTTCGCGAGCTTTCCAAAAGACTAAAAGAGAACCCCGTAATCGATCCTGTTAAAAACAATCTCGTTGACGCCGCTTTTTCTTTTCTTGCAGACATCAATCATTTATCTGATGGCTTGCCAACTTCCGAAAGACTTCCTGTAGAACCGGAAAAAATCACTGAATTTTTAAAACAAACAGCAAGGGAATACGGTGCTGACCTGATCGGAATTGCCAAGATAAACAAGGACCATTTTTATTCTCATCGCGGACGCAAGCCGGAAAATTACGGCGAGGCCGTTGATGTCGACCATGGTTTTGCCATTGTTTTTGCGGTTGAAATGGAAAAGAACAAGATCGATCTGGCGCCGGCAATTGAGGAAAATATTGAGGTTTCACGAATTTATGTAAAGATCTCTATCATTGGGATGATCCTGGCTTATTATTTACGTAGACTGGGTTACGAAGCCCGCAATCATATGGACGCAAATTATCTTCTTCCTCTTCCGTCGCTTGCGGAAGAAGCGGGTCTTGGTGAACTTGGTCGTATTGGTTTTCTGGTGACCAAAGAGTTCGGTCCGCGAGTCCGATTGGGTGCTGTTACAACCAATCTTGAGCTCGTCCCTGATGAAAAACAGGACTTCGGGATCCGCAAATTCTGCGAGACCTGTCATCTGTGCGAAAAGGCATGTTTGGGACATGCTATACCCGCAGATGCGTCCTCTGAGGACGGTGGACGCCACTACTGGCAGACTACGGGCGAGAAATGTTATGAGGTTTGGAAACGCATCGGAACCGATTGCGGTGTGTGTATGAAAGTGTGTCCATTTTCGAATACCAAAAATGGAAAGACAAAAGATTAAAGTTTAAAGACAAAAGTGTGCCATAAAAGAAAGGAGCTCCACCGGAGCTCCTACTTTTTTCTTTTTACTTTTATCTTTAATCTTTATTTCATCAGAATCATCTTCATCGTCTGCACATCATTCCCCGCCGTTAAACGATATATATAAACCCCACTCGGCAGATCACCTGCTTGAAATTGAACGGTGTAATATCCGGCATCTTGAATACCATTTATCAGAGTGCGGATCTTGTGACCGCTGAGATCATAAATGCTTAGATTTACATTTCTATTCTCGGGTAATTGGTAGCGTATTGATGTACTTGGGTTAAATGGATTTGGGTAATTCTGATCGCAACGAAAATCACCCGGCATTGCATCCACTATTCCTGTCTCACTCACCCAAATATCAACCGTATGACTCGTACTGTCATCTTCATTGTCTTTGGCAACAAATGTCACCGTTTCCGTTCCAAGATAATCCGAGCCCGGAGTTAAAACGATCAGTGAATCATCTTGTAAAGAAACATTCAAATTTGAAGAGTTCCCCGACCAACTGTATGTTAAAGGATCACCATTCGGGTCCATGAAGAACTGATTCAAATTGAATGTGTTGGGTGCGTTTTTCCGAACATCCAGCGTATCCTCTTCATTTATTACCACAGGTGCATTATTGAACACTTCAATATAGTTCTCTTTAAAACAATTTGAGCTCTTACTTCTCTTTTGAGTAGCAAGTGATACAGAATATACCCCTGATCTGGTGTAGGTATGAACCGGTTCTTTTTCATAATAGAAATTACCGTCATCGCCGAATTCCCACATATAAGTATCAATGCTGTCGGGACCCGAGACCGAAGTATTCATAAAATTGACCGTCAAAGGTTTTGAGCCGGATATATTTGCCGCATGGAAACCGGCAGACAATCCCGTATCTTGCGCGGCAGAGATCTTAAAATCATCAATACACCAATATTTTTCATTGGTACCACGATAATTGAACTTGAATTTTACATCGCGGAACCCTCTAACATCGGCGCTTAGGTCCAGTTCTGTGCGAAGAGGATCAACCGTATTTTGAGTCCAGCTGGCCGCCACAAACCATGTAAGTCCATTATTGACCGTAAAGAGGATTCTTGCAAGTGTCAAACTGTTCACTTCGAGGCGATGTTCAAAACTTAAAACAACTGAGTGACTTAGTGCAAAATTGTATGATTGCGTGATCAATTCAGCATCGATCTGCACATCACCGGCATGTTCCGAATCCATAACCATAAAGCCATTGTCAGCGGTCGTAGAGGTCAAGACCCTTCCTTCGGGATTATCCATTGAGAAAGACCCGTTATTGTAACGATCAAAGATCACCCAACCTTCGGGCAATCCTTCTGAAAAATCCGTTTCATAAAATACAGGCGATGCGGTCTTTGCCGAACCACTGACCCTATCCGAATAAACATAAGAGCTGTCATTGAAAGAGTAAAGGGCATAATACTGAGTCGTTCCCGCTTGCAAACCGACGTGATAAAAAACGGTGTCGATACCCTTATAAACGACCTCGCCGCCTGATACAGTTTCACCAAGATCATACTCATGTAAACTTTCGGGATAACCGACAGGACCACTGGTCGACCAAAGGATCATGACCGAATCGGCATCATCATTGAGGTTCCAGCTGATCGTCACAGAATCTTCACTGACGGCGGTCATTACCACGTTGCTTGGTTTATCAACGAGTTCATCTCCGAAATTAAATGTAATAACCCCTAAAGTTTCCTGAATACCGCGAATCGGACTGCGAGAAATATTTCCCGCCCAATCCAAAGCATTGGGAGATCCTATATCCAAGAAAGATGTGTTACCACTGGTACCGGGAAAGGGATCACCCGCATTAATATATGATGCTGATATATTCCCATAACCATCAGCTTCTTCAAGATCAAAAGCCTGACGATATGGATCGCAATTCAGTGAATTGTTATTCCATCTGCTGGAATTCATATCTATATGAAAAATAAGCAATCCGTGTCCGGGGATACCCGCATCAAAACCAACTTGCTGCCGATTTTCCATCATAAAGAATTCATCGTTTGTCGGCGACATAAAATAACGGATATCATTACTGGTATATGCTGAATCTAGGGTCACGCTTTCAACCCCGTTAAGCGCTACCGGGCTCGCCCATCTCAAGTACATCCGTGACCAAGCGTTAAAGATCGGAGGGCGACGACCGGAATAATTCCATGCGCCTCCCGCCATTTCGTCCCAGTCACCGAGACCACCGCAATTGCCGCCACTACCCGTATAATCTGTATCATAGAAATCGGGCAAGCCCCAGACATGTCGAAATCCATGACAACTAACGCCAATGCTAGTTCTTGTTGTACCCGATGTACCGTAAAGTTCATTTGAAGTAGAGTAATCGTAAACTCTTTTTCCATCTACAGTTAATGTGCTGGCCCAATATGCCCATCGATGTGGCCAAATAGTATTTGCCGGAGCACCGGATGCTTGTCCGTAACCGGCATAAATAAAATATACATTGTCCACGTAACCATCACTGTCAAGATCGTAGTCTGAGAAATCAACGGTTGGATCAGCTGCGTTTATTGCGTCAAAAACAAATTGTTGGATATTAACATCCGAATCATCGCCTTCATCTTTTCCATAAAATGTGTAACTGCTATCAAGCGTAAAAGGACCCGCAACATCGAAGGTCGGATCAAATTGTTCAAAAGACGTGGTTCTGTAATATTTATTTACAGAGCCAATAGCATCGTTATAAGTGTAGTTTTTACCGTTCATCAGACTATCAAAATCGTCTGCACGATGCGTCATGCGCAGATCGGGGAAATCAACCAAAATAAGCAAGAATTTTCTGCTTCCAAGTGTAGGAAAATCCGTTTGATCAAAAGGCGAGGTGAGGGGCGCACCCATTCCCATTTTTCTTGTTAGATTCTCGGGTACAATAATATCCTTGCTGAGCGTTGACACCAGATCTACTTCTTTGCTGTTGCGAACACTGGGATCATGTGCAATAATTGTGGATAGAATATTGGATTTGTTTAAACCTTTTTGAACATATTCAAACTGACCCTTTAAATTTCTTTTAACTTGAAATCCGTCCAGGGTTTCATACCAATGAAAATTTTCATCGCCTTTTACAAATACGGTCAAGCTGCTTCCATCCTCATATGTGATAATTGCAGGCTCCGGACTCGCCGGGACAGCAAATACCGAGGTGCTCAAAATAAGCAATAATAACAAAAATATAATCTTTTTCATCAATGAGTCTCCTTTAGTGGCAATATAATACGAAAGCATTTTGATACTTAAAAATATTTTAATAACTTTTTATCCATTGATAAAGAGAAGGATGAGTCAGTTATGGAAAGAAAATTATTGATCGAGCGTTCTGCTGAAGGCAAACAAAGCCTTGTGCTTCCGGCATGTGATGTTCCAGAACGTCCCATAGAATATTATATACCAAAACACCTGCTACGTTCCCAAGAATCTGGCTTACCCGAAGTCAGTGAACCGGAGGTCGTTCGTCATTTTGTCAATCTTTCGATTTTGAATCATCATGTTGATAAGGACTTCTATCCTTTGGGTTCCTGTACCATGAAATATAATCCAAAGATCAATGAAGCTGTAGCGGGAAATCCCTGCATATCTGAACTTCATCCCTTTCAGGAAGAAAGCACGATACAAGCCGCATTAAAGATCTATCATGATGTTGAACAGTATCTCTGTGCCATCACCGGCATGAAACGATTTACCTTGCAGCCTGCAGCCGGCTCTCATGGCGAACTGTGCGGTGTTATGATCATGCGCGCCTATCATAAGGCAAAGGGCAACCATAAGACCACGATCCTTATTCCCGATTCTGCTCACGGCACCAATCCTTCTTCCGTTCATCTTGGCGGATACAATGCTGTGACCGTTAAATCCACCCAAGAAGGTTTGGTCGATCTTGATGATCTTAAAGCCAAACTCAACGACGAGGTCGCCGGCTTTATGCTGACCAATCCCAATACATTGGGTATCTTTGAGAAAAATGTTCTTGAAATATCAGAGCTTGTTCACGGCGTAGACGGCTTGATGTACATGGATGGTGCAAACATGAATGCACTGTTGGGGGTCGTCAAAACCGAAGCCATGCATTTCGATATTACACATATCAATTTACATAAAACTTTTTCCACTCCTCATGGCGGCGGTGGCCCCGGTGCCGGACCTATCGGCGTGGTTGAAAAACTGGTGCCTTATTTGCCGGTTCCGCGAATTGATAAAAAAGACGAACTTTATACAATAGAATGGAACGAACCGCGGAGCATTGGAAAGGTCATGGGATTCTGGGGTAATTATTCTGTAATCGTCAAAACCTGGGTTTATATCCGTATGTTGGGCGAGGACGGACTGAAAAATGTTTCTAAGTATGCCATTATCAATGCAAATTATATCAGGGCTTCTCTGGAAGATCTTTATGATCTGCCGTTTCAATCTCCGACCATGCACGAATGTGTGTTCTCGGGTGACCGACAAAAAGCGCAAGGTGTCCGCACCTTGGATATTGCCAAGCGTATGCTGGACTATGGGGTTCATGCGCCGACAATCTATTTCCCCTTGATCATTCATGAAGCGTTGATGATAGAACCGACCGAAACTGAGAGCAAAGAATCTTTGGATCACTTTATCGGCATCATGCGAGCGATCGCTAAAGAAAGCAAAAATAATCCTGAGATCGTAACATCCGCCCCGCAGGAAACTCCGGTCAAGCGCCTTGATGAAGTCAAAGCCAACCGTGAATTGAATGTGAGATGGTAAAACGTGAGATGTAAAACGTAAGACGTAAGAAAATATTTGTCATCTCGACCGAACCCTGATGAATATCAGGGGTAGTGGAGAGATCTCAAATTACATAAAATAAATCATGCGTTTGAGATTTCTCCGTTCCTCCGCCAGCTAGCGGATTCAGTCGAAATGACAACATAAGGAATCGCACAAAAAAATGATAATATCTTATAATAACAAACAAATTGCCATAGAACAGAACGATCATATTCGGGGTATAGATATTGTCCGCGAACATTTTCCTGACGATTTGGGTCATATCCTCTGCATGTCCTGTGATACGGAACTTCAGAGCTTGAATAATGTTATTCCATCCTCTGTATCGCGTTGCTGTTTTTATGATATCAATGACACGCTGGGTTCAGAGTGTCTTGCCGTCAGTACAACCGCGCTTATGCTGATGGCAGCGGAAGGACTGTTCCACGATACACGCATATCAATAGAGCATTCCTTGGGAAAGGGATTCTACTGCGAACCCGTTAGTCCGGAAACGCTTCCTGAAAATTATCTTGACCTCCTTGAAACAAAAATGTATTTCTATATTAAGGCCGATCATGAATTTGAGGAGCGCGTTATCACTCATGATGAGTTGGATCAGATCGAGCTAAAACGATTTAATGTTTTAAAGAACTCCCCCAAGAACCATCTGCGCATATACGATCTTTGTGGATTCCCGCATTGGTTTGTGTCTGCATTGGTTCCCTCAGCCGGATATATAAAGCAGTTCAAAATAAGGCCTTATGAAAAAGGGTTTGTGCTTGGATTCCCGACACGCACATCACCAGACATGATACCGCCATTTATTCCTTCACCCAATTTATTTAAGGTCATCCGTGAAAGTGAGATACGCGGAAACATGCTGGACATTCGTCATGTCAGTGATCTGAATGAGCGCGCCCTTGAGGGCAGACAAGCGGGAGCGATCCAGCTTTATGAAGCTTTGCATGAAAAAAAGATCGCTGAGATCGCCGATGTGATCACCGGAAAAAAAGGCCTGCGCTTTGTCTTTATTGCCGGACCATCCGCTTCGGGTAAAACAACATTTATGAAACGCTTGTCTCTTCAGCTTCGCATTAACGGACTTAAGCCGAAACATATTTCACTCGATGATTATTTTGTCGATCGCGAGCATACGCCTCTGGATGAAAATGGAGAATATGATTTTGAGCATTTTGATGCCATTGATCATGACCTTCTTAACCACCACCTGACAGATCTCATGAATGGCAAAGGCGTACACCTTCCTCGTTTCCTTTTCCAAGAGGGTTCAAAAGAATACGAAAAAGAAGAAACGCTTTTACACGATGATGAGATATTGATCCTTGAGGGTATACATGGACTTAATCCCCAACTTGCCGAACCAATTCCGGATGAGACAAAAATCCGTATTTATATTTCAGCACTGACTCAATTGAATTTCAATTTGTATAATCGTGTTTCAACATCCGATACGCGTCTCTTGCGCAGAATGTACCGCGATTCGCAATTTAGAGGTCACTCTCCCGAAGAAACCTTACAGCGTTGGGTCTCCGTCCGCCGTGGTGAAGACAAATGGATCTTCCCCTACCAAGAGCATGCCGATGTTTACTTTAACTCTGCATTGGAATATGAATGGTCAGTTTTTAGCGGCATTCTTCTGGAAACGCTTTCTTCCATTCCGGACACATCAACCGTTAAGATTGAGGCCGAACGACTCTGTCGCCTTATGGAATTGTTTGTGCCCTTCAGTACAGAATTGATACCACCGACCTCCTTGATACAGGAGTTTTTGGGTGGGTCATCGTTTGTGTATTGATAAGACCTTCCGGCTGGACCGGCCGAAAGTTGGCTGCCGGATGGTCGAGAAAGTTGTATTATTTTTCGACCAGCCAGCACCTTCCCGTTAGGAAGATGAGCTGGCAGGTCTATTAACAAATCTTAACTCATACATTTACCCCGACCCTGTGGAGGGGTTAAACGCAGAATAACCCGGCATGAAATGCTGGGATTTTAATACCTTTTAGAAAAACAACCCTGACGAACTTGTCGGGCGAAACTCGAAAAGCGAAGCCTGATGGAAGGGTTTAACTGTTCAACCCCTCGACTTCGCTCAGGGTTGTGATACAATATGATTCCGAGTCCCGGGATTTCATCCCGGGTTATTATTAATTAAACCCTTCCAACCTTCGCCAAGGCTACGGCCGACAGGCAACAAGCTCAGGGTTACTTCTTAAAATAATCATTATACGTTGACCCCAGCGGGGTCGAATAACAATATCCCCGGGTGAAACCCGGGGTAAAAAGCTCCCCCAGAAAAATCAACCACAGCGTGGTTGAACAGTAATCTGCGCCTGCCGGGCGAAGCTCGAAGAGCGTAGACCGGAAATCTGTGGATAGTGTTTTCTTGTTCTAATAATTAGGCCTAATGGTAATTTTGTGAGGCTAAAATCACTATAAATTACTGAATGTT
>CAYNBL010000085.1:0-10478 GCA_964395205.1 uncultured bacterium
AGATATCGCTCCTACGGAGCTAAATTGTTAAATAACCAACTCATTAAAATCAATAAAATTCCGAGAGATATATAATTGAAGTCCGTCGGCTGACGGACGACATCTTTGTAGTAAATTGATTTAGCACAATACCCAGCTCCGTAGGAGCGAAAGCTTTAAAATATAGTGATTGTTAAAATAATTCTACTTTAAATAGCTACCTCAAATTGAATATGCTAATGGAGAAAATGAGACAGGATTCAAGCTCTAGTTACTATGTAATTGATGTTCGAAAAACCTTTTAATTCGTTTCATTTATTAGGAGAAACTCTTACATTATTAAGATTTGCAATAATGCTAATTTGAGGCAGTATATAAAAGCCAAAATTCATTTCTGTATGTTTTTTGTTTATCAGCGAAATGTGACTGATTAAAGCGGAGCTGTTACGTAAGTTTATAATAACAACCAAGTTGAATAAAGTTGCTAAAAAGAATATTTAAACCATCCCAGTTTAAAAAGAACATTATAAGCGGATCTTTTATCTATGGGTTGAATATTATCATCGTATTGATCAGTTACCCGATTTACATAAAATACCTGGGTTTTGAGCTGTTTTCTATCTGGTCCGCTCTTTCTGTGGTGATCGCATTTGCTAAAATGGGTGAATTTGGGATTAGTAAGGCCATTATTGTCTACGTGTCAAAGGCTCAAGAAGGTGAGAATGAGATACGTAAAATTATTTATAACGCATTTTATATATTAACATTTGTGTCGATCATTATTCTTTTGCTTCTCGTTCTCTTAAAATCTTCGATTGTGGGTATTTTAAATATTCCTCCCGATTTTGTGAACGAGTCTATCTCCATTATTCCTTTATTGGGGATCTCAATTATTCTATTCCTTTTCTATGATATGTTTTCGGGCGTTATTGCCGGCAAGAATCGTTTGGATGTTGTTAATATCCTTTTGCTGATAAATAATATTATAAAAGTTATTATAAGTGTCGTTTTATTGGCAATGGGATTGTCATTAATGGCCATTATTTACAGTATTATTATTACCAATCTTCTGCTGATCTTTGTGCAGATATTCTTGATCATTTTTAAATTTAAAATTCCTATTTATAGACCCGCAAAACTCGAAAAAATTTATCTTTCAAAATTGATTGGATATGGATCTTCAATCATGGGGATGCAGTTTTTTAATATGCTATCCGTTCCTTTGGTAAAGGTGATCCTGTCGAATACCATTGGTATAGAATCGGTCGGAATTTTTGAATTGGCTCAACGATCTTCCTATTCTATTAGAACCTTGTTCGAAAAAGGTCTTTTCGCTATCATGCCCGATATTTCTATTTTGTCATCGCAAGATAAAGAAAATGCTAATAAACGGGTTAAGGCCAGAGTAAGCAAAATATTTAAAGCTCTATTAATATTTTCAGTGCCCTTTTTCCTGATTATTTCAGCTTTGGCTCCATTTTGGTTAAAATTATGGCTAGGTAAAAGTTATAGCTTAACCATTCTATACGGATATTGGCTCTTGCAGCCAGGTATCATTGTAGGCTTGTTGATCTTGCCGTATTATTATGCTTTGCTCGGGACCTATAATCAGCGTTATTGCTTATATGAAACAATGCTGAGAGCTATAATCAGTATTTTGTTGTGTTCGTTTTTCTTTGTTTTAGAGCTTAATATTTACTATTCCTTTGCGTTTATCAGTATGTCGGTTGTGATCTCTAATATGTTTATTATCTGGGGCTACAGAAAGCAAATAATCATGAAGCAAGGCTTATGAAAGAAAGAGCTAAAATCACACTGTTGACCGCAAGTGACTTCCCTTATGGAGGTGCGGCTGAGAATTTGGTGAGGCAATTAGCCCTGGGAATCCATGAAAACGGTAACCCTATAGAGATTGTAAGGTATCGTGGCAATCGCTATGGCTACAAGAATAATACCCAGATTGAATGCTCGAATTACTTATTTAAAAAACCGCGAAAAGGCGATCTTTTTAATATCTTGGAGCAGTTGGCTATCTTTATATTAACCCCCTTTTTGTTGGCATATAGGAAATTTAAAAAGCACGATGAACATATCATTCTTTATGGCTTGGAATTTTCGCCCATCATTCGGCCTATACGATTTTGGACAAAGCTTTTTGGTATCAAATGCTACCGATTTATTACGGATTATTACGATGATAAAGTCATTGCCTCAGCATGGTGGAAAAGCATTAAACATGTCTTTTACCGGAATCAATTCAAGATCATAGATAAACAATTAGATGGACTTTTTGTGGTCAGTCAATTTTTATATGATTTTTGCTTTGAGAACGGTATATCAGAAGAGAAAATATTACTAATTCCGCATTTTATTGATACGACTTTCCCTGACAGCTCAAAGATTGAGAAAAGGTCAGATTTTACCATCACTTATGCCGGTACACTCAGAAAAGAAAATGGTATTTATGATCTTTTGGAAGCTTTTCGAATTGTATCGAAAAATAACTGCGATGTCAAATTGAGATTAATGGGTGAAGTTGATCTAGATCTTGAGTTGCTATTGAACAGTAAAGATTATTCTAAACTTAATATTGAAGCACTTGGTTTTCTAGAGAAAGAAGCTATTTTGAGCAACATGCTATCTTCTTCGGTTTTAGTCAATCCAAGAATTGCAGGACGGCGAGCCGATGCGGGTTTCCCAACCAAGATGGGAGAGTATCTTTCCACCAAGATTCCAGTTGTTACGACCAAAGTGGGGGATCTTCAACTTTATCTTGAAGACATGAAGGATGTCATTTTTGCTGAACCCAACGATCCAGGCTCTTTGGCTCAAAAAATAGTCTATGTCAAACATAATCAGCAAGAAGCTTTGGACATTGCAAAAAATGGTTACACTTGGGTGGATAAAAACTTGAATTATATTCAAAACAGTAAAAAAGTGATCGAGTTTATAGAGCATGACAGAGATTAACGCCAAATGGTATGTTTTAAGAGTGAGACCTCGTCACGAAAAGGCGATAGCGCAACGATTATCAGAGAAATATGAGGTATTTTTGCCCTTATATCTGAGAATGAGTCAATGGTCAGATCGTGTAAAAAAGATCGAGACGCCCCTTTTTTCGGGGTATCTTTTTATTCATATCAACATCAATCAAAAATATTATGTTCTGGAAGAACAGGGTGTCAGCTCCTTTGTCCAATTTGCCGGCAAACCTGCCATTATTCATGACTCCGAGTTAATGGCCATACGACTCATGCTTGAAAATGTTGCTTCATTAAAAGTCACCGATGGCTATAGCTATAAAAAAGGCGAGAGCGTAAAAATTACTCAGGGTGTTTTTGCCGGAGCAGAAGGTAAAGTTGAACTCACCAAAAACAAGGCACGCCTATTTGTCGCCATCGAGCAACTGGGCAAAATCATTTCCATTGAAATTGATCAGAAAAGCCTGAAGAAGTTGAGGTGTTAAGAAGTTGAGAAAATAAGAGGGTAAGAAGATGAGAGGGAGATTGGGCGATAGGGAGATGCTTTATAATTGTATCGTCAAAACATGGGCAACACCTTAAGTCATCCTGAACTCGGTTCAGGATCTATGTGAGAGTGGGATTTTAAGCCATCTTGTGGAGGAATTATTTCTTTGGGATCCCGTAGGAATCCAAGAATAGTATAAACACATTATTTCCAAAATAACTGAACCCAGATGGGGTTCAATATATTCAACCCCGTCGGGGTTGTTTCTTATTTGAGAAAAGTTCATATACTATTATTTGACTCCTTCGTAGTCACGTTATATTCAACTGCGACGCAGTTGTTTACCGTAAAATTCGATATAGCCACTACATTGAATTCCTGCGGAGTCACGTAACATTCAATAAATTTTGTTCAACCTCGCAGCGCTTGATGAAATATTTTTCCTGATATCGGAATTTTAACAATTGGTTAGAGGAAATATTGTTATACACAATGGGTTTTGTAATAAATGATGAACCATAAAAAGAAATGAACCCCGAAGAAAAAATATTATTCATCAACAATTCAACTTCTTAACTACTTAAAAAAAAAATAGTATTATGACCTTGTCCAAAATCCAGAAATAAACTATATTTCCTTATAATATTTTATTGAAATTAAGCGAAAATAAATCGAATATTCATTTATTGAACAAAGAATATATCATATATTATGTTCTTGCCGTTGGTGGTTCCTGTGACTGCTTGCGGCGAAGCCGTTTATAATCGAAAGGCAAAAGAAAAAAATACAAAGGCAAAAGGAAGAAAAGAAGGTGAGATGGGGAGTAGATGAGTCACTGAAAATATTCTTATTTTTCAAAGCAACTAAACTCCACTAAACTCTTTTATATTCTTTGTGCCTTGATTATCTTTGTGCCTTTCCTTCTACGCCACCAACTTCGCCAAGGCTTCATTGGTTAGGAAGGCTACGAAGGACAGGCGTGTGAGGTTAAAGATGCTGAATTGTTGAAGCGTTAAAATGTTGATACTGTGACTTTTGTTTCTTTGTGGAAATATTTTATTGTAAGCTTTTCAAACTTTGTGGTTAAAAATTATATTCTTTGTTGCTTTGTGGTACTTTGTGTCTTTGTGTGAGGTCCTAAACTCTTTATGAATTCCGACGAACTAATCCTCAATATACTCAGAAAAGCCGATACGGCTGAAAGTCAGCGTTCATTAGCGAATAATTTGGGTTATAGTGCTGGAAAAATTAATTATGTTATAAATGCACTAATCCAAAAAGGATGGATAAAAGTTGAGAATTTTGCGACGGCAGAGAATAAAAAGAAATATTGTTATTTGTTGACCCAAAAAGGCATGCAGGAAAAGATCGCATTAACAGAGAAATTTATCCAAAGAAAGAAATCTGAGTATCATGAATTGCAGTTGGAACTTGAAGATTATCTAAATAAAGTGGATGATGTGCATGAAGCGTGAAAAAGGTGTTTTAAATTATTAATAAAAACTGTTTATTTATTTTTCGGAAGTATTGATGAATTCAGGGAATTTTAATAAATTTGATTTGCTTGATATAATAGATAAATATATTGGAAGTCATACTGAGGGTATAAATTATGTTTAAAAGTAAAACGTTATTAATTACAGGGGGTACAGGGTCCTTTGGTAATGCTGTTATGAAAAGATTTCTTCATACAGAGGTCAAAGAGATTAGAATATTTTCTCGTGATGAAAAGAAACAGGATGATATGAGGAATTATTTTAAGGACGATAAACTAAAGTTCTATATAGGAGATGTAAGAGATATAGCCAGTGTTAAAAATGCTATGCACGGAGTAGACTATATTTTTCATGCGGCAGCGCTTAAGCAAGTGCCTTCATGTGAGTTTTTTCCACTTGAGGCAGTTAAGACAAATGTTATAGGTACCGATAACGTTTTAACCGCTGCTATTGAAATGAGTGTTAAAAAGGTTATATGTTTGTCTACTGATAAGGCGGCATATCCTATTAATGCTATGGGTATTTCAAAGGCAATGATGGAAAAGGTCTTTGTTGCGAAATCAAAAACCATTGACTCTCAAAAAACACTTATTTGTGGTACAAGATATGGCAATGTTATGGCATCAAGGGGGTCTGTTATACCTCTGTTTATTAATCAAATTAAAAATGGTCTTCCTTTAACTGTTACAAATCCAGATATGACAAGGTTTTTAATGAGTTTGGACGAGGCCGTAGAATTAGTGGTATTTGCTTTTGAGAATGCGAGGGCTGGGGATATTATGGTTCAAAAATCACCTGCTTCGACTATTTTAGATTTAGCCCAAGCTATAAAAGAGCTATTTAATGTTAAAAATGAAATTAAGATAATTGGAACTCGCCATGGAGAAAAACTTTATGAAACACTACTTACAAAGGAAGAGCATATTGTTGCATTAGATATGGGTAATTTTTATAGAATTCCCGCAGATACACGTGATTTAAACTATGATAAATATTTTGTTGAGGGTAACCCAAAACTCCAAAATACTCAAGATTATAATTCTCATAACACTGATAGGTTTGATGTTATGCAAATTAAAGAAAAATTATTAACACTTGATTTTGTAAAAAAGGAATTAAATGATTTGAAGGTTACTCTATGAAGATTTTAGTTTTAGGTGGCGCTGGGATGGCGGGGCATATGATTTCTCTCTATTTTAAAGAATCAGGACATGATGTTACAGTTTTTAGTCGAAAGAGTATTAATTATTGCAAAAATATAATCGGTGATGCTACGGAATTTTATAAGCTAAAAAATATAATTTTAAACGGTAAATATGATGCTGTTATTAATGCAATTGGGATTTTAAATCAAAGTGCTGAGAGCAATAAGTCAATGTCCGTATTATTAAATAGTTATTTGCCACATTATTTAAGTCAAATAACAAGTAAAACATATACAAAAATAATCCACATGAGTACTGATTGTGTTTTTTCTGGTAAAACTGGATGCTATACTGAAAACTCCTTCAGAGATGGTGTGAGTTTTTATGATAGGACAAAAGGTTTAGGTGAAATTGATAATAAAAAAGATTTAACATTTAGGAATTCTTTTGTTGGGCCTGACCTTAATGAAAGTGGCATAGGATTATTTAACTGGTTCATGAAGCAAGAAGATAAAATAGTTGGTTACTCGAAAGCTATATGGACAGGAGTCAGCACAATAACGTTGGCGAAAGCTATGGAGCAAGCATTAAGGGAAAAATTAGTTGGCTTATATAATCTTGTGAATAACACGACAATAAGTAAATTAGAACTTTTAAAACTGTTCAATATCTATTTTAAAAATGGTGAAATTGAAATTATTGCATCAGAGAAAATTTCATTGGACAAATCATTGGTATGTAGTAGAAAAGATTTTTCTTTTATTGTACCCGAGTATAAAACAATGATATTAGAAATGAAAGATTGGATTAGCGAACACAAAGAATTATATCCTCATTACGATATTTAAAGTGGAGAATAAATGAAAAAAATAAAACTAATGACAATTGTTGGTACCCGACCAGAAATAATTAAATTATCTGAAATTATTAAAAAATGTGATATCTATTTTGAACATCTAATTGTACATACTGGACAAAACTATGATTATACTCTCAATGAAATATTTTTTAAAGAATTAGAAATTAGAGAACCTGACCATTATTTATGTGTTGTAGGTGATAATCTTGGACAAACTATGGGAAATGTTTTGGCGAAATCATATGAAATTATGGTAAAAGAAAATCCGGATGCACTTTTAGTTTTAGGTGATACTAATTCTTGTCTCAGTGTAATATCTGCTAAACGTCTTAAAATTCCAATTTTTCATATGGAAGCAGGTAACAGATGCTTTGATGAAAACTTACCGGAGGAAATTAATAGAAGAATTATAGATCATACAAGTGATGTAAACCTTTGTTATACAGACCATGCTAGAAGATATTTAAATGGTGAAGGAGTCCCACAAGAAAGAACTTATGTTGTTGGTTCTCCTATGACAGAAGTTCTAAAAGTTAGTGCCGACAAGATTAAAAATAGTAATGTATTGGAATCTCTTAGTTTAGAAAAAGGTAAATATATTTTATTATCTGCCCATAGAGAAGAGAATATTGATAATGAAGACAATTTTAAAGCTCTTATGAATGCTGTTAATACAATGGCAGCAGTTTATGAGATGCCTGTTATTTTTAGTACTCATCCAAGAAGTAAAAAATTTATTGAACAACGGGGAATAATATTTCATCCAAATGTTAGAAGTTTACAACCATTTGGTTTTAGCGATTATAATAATTTGCAGCAGAATTCTTTTTGTGTTGTATCTGATAGTGGTACGATTGCTGAAGAAGCCTCATATTTTAAATTCCCCGCGGTATCTATTAGAACGAGCACTGAGCGGCCAGAGGCTTTAGATAAGGGAAATATTATTATTGGCAATATTACAACTGAACAAGTATTACAAGCTGTTAATATGGCAACAAAACTTAATGAGGATGGTTGTTATGGTAGGGAGGTGGAATATTATGTCGATGATAATGTAAGTACTAAAGTTGTGAAACTTATTCAAAGTTATACTAAAATAATAAATCAAAAAGTATGGAATAAATAAAAGTATGGAAATATTATGAAGAGATACCTAGATTAAGGAAGTGAGTACAAATTATAACTTCTTAACTAGTCAACAATAAAAAATACTATTATAATCTTGTCCACAATCCCGAAATAAACTATATACCTCTATAATAATTAATAGAAATAAGACGAAAATAAGTCAGATGTCCATTTTTTGAACGAAGATAATTACATATATTATCTTCTTGCCGTCTCTAATCGAAAGTCAAAAGGAAAAAAAGAACCCTGCTCTTCGCCTGTCAACCGAAGCCCTTTGTATCCGCCAGCTGGCGGAGAAGTAGGGGCGAAGGTTGGAAGCTCTGAAAGAGCGTAGAAGAGGTCAGAAGGTAAGAGACCAAGAGAAAATATTTTATCCAAATACTGAAAATTAACTTCTAAGTATCTAAACATCTAAATTCTAAACTCTTCTAAGCTCCTATAAACCCTAAACTCCCCAAAACTATCTTATATATTTTGTGCCTTGATTATTTTTGTTCCTCTCCTTCTTTGCCACCAATCGTTGGCTATGAAGGCTACGAAGGATAGGCGTGTGAGGTTAAAGATGCTGAATTGTTGAAGCGTTGAAATATTGATACTGTGACTTTTGTTTCTTTGTGGAAATATTTTATTGTGAGCTTTTGAAACTTTGTGGTTAAAAATTATATTCTTTGTTGCTTTGTGGTACTTTGTGTCTTTGTGTGAGGTCCTAAACTCTTTATGAATTCCAACGAATTAATTCTCGACATACTCGGAAAAGCCGATACGGCTGAAAGTCAGCGTTCATTAGCAAATGATTTAGGGTTTAGTGTCGGAAAAATTAATTATATTATTAAGGCACTCATAGATAAAGGTTTGATCAAGGTCGAAAACTTTGCGACGGCTGAGAGTAAAAAAAACTATAAATACCTCCTTACGAAAAGTGGTGTTAAAGAAAAGTTAGTTCTAACAGAAAAATTAATTCAGCGTAAAAAGAAAGAATACAACGAGTTGCAACAAGAACTCAAAAAAAATAAAATTTGATTCAGTTGATATATATCAAGATAAAGAAAATGAAATTGAAAAATAAAAATATTTTGATAACTGGAGGTGCCGGCTTTATCGGCTCGCATGTTGTTAGGCGTTTTGTAAACAATTATCCTAACTATAATATCATTAACCTAGATGTATTGACCTACGCCGGTAATCTTGAGAATCTTAAAGATGTTGAGAAAAAAGACAACTATCGCTTTATTAAAGGTGATATTTGTGATGAAGAATTATTACCTAAGTTGTTTGCCGAATATAAAATTGACGGTGTTATACATCTTGCCGCCGAGTCTCATGTCGACAGATCTATTAAAGATCCTTCAGCATTTATCAAAACCAATGTATTTGGGACTGTTAATCTATTAAATGCGGCTAAAACAGCCTGGAAAGATGATATGAAGGAAAAATTATTCTATCATATCTCAACAGATGAAGTTTACGGTGCTTTGGGCGACACGGGTTTTTTTACAGAAACAACGGCCTATGACCCTAAATCACCCTACTCAGCTTCCAAAGCGTCATCGGATCATTTTGTCAGGGCTTATCACAATACTTATGGATTACCTGTTGTTATTAGCAATTGCTCAAATAATTACGGACCCAATCAATTCCCGGAAAAATTAATACCGCTTGTGATCAATAATATTAAAACCAAAAAAGCACTTCCCATTTACGGGAAAGGCGAAAATGTTCGTGATTGGTTATATGTTGAAGATCATGCGAGAGCAATTGATCTTATATTCCATAAAGGCAAAGTGAATGAAACTTATAATATTGGTGGCGCTAATGAATGGACCAATATTGATCTTGTGAAATTAATGTGTAAATTGATGGATAAAAAACTGGGTAGGGAAGTCGGTGAATCTGAAAAATTGATCACCCACGTTACGGACAGAGCCGGTCACGATCTTCGTTATGCCATTAATGCCGGAAAGATAGCCAAGGAACTGGGGTGGCAACCATCTCTTGATTTCGAAGAAGGGTTAGAGAAAACTGTAGATTGGTACTTGGAAAATGAGGAATGGATGGAAAATGTGATTGATAATTCATATTTACGGTATTATAAGAAAACTTATGGGGATGTAAAATTCTAAAAAAAAGTGCACTAAAAATGAAAAATGCATGTATATTGTTAGAAATTCAAAATATGAATATAAGAACGCAGCAGATTTTATCATATGGGTTAAATAGTCAAATGGGACTTTTTGTGGCGAAGCCTTTATCAATTGAAAATTGATAAAGGCCATACTTGCACTATCCCGAAGTTTCGGGACGGTGCGCAGGCAATTGACAATTAAAGATTTATGATAAAGAGTAAAAATTTAAATTCTAAACCATCCTGTCTATGAAAAATGAAGAACTAGAGCTTACGATACT
>CAYNBL010000086.1:0-3635 GCA_964395205.1 uncultured bacterium
AGTGTCTCTTATTTTCTTACCTCAAACTGTCCACTTTACTCTGACGTCAAACAATCATGGGACTATGAATATAACGATTCAGGCAATGAAGTAATAGAAACTGAATATAAGTATAACCCTTACGACCAAAAGAAAAGTTTTAAAATTAAGATAATCAGAATATATGATGAATTTAGCAATCTGATTGAAGAAAAATATTACAATAGTGAGCGCATGTTCAAGAAAAACAAATATCTATATAGTGGAAATGGTGAAATAATTGAATTAATTCAGTTTGGCCCTGATAATAAGTTAAATTTTAAAACCATCTACAAGTATGATGATTACAATAACTTGATATTAGAATCAACCGAAGGTCCTTTATATGATATTTTTGTTGAACGTCGCATTTCTTATACGTATGATGAAAGAAGGAATATTGTAGAAAAAACAGATAATAAAGATACCGGCGATTTAAAGTATTGGAAGAAATTTGATTATTATGACAATAGAAAGCTTAAATCAACAGAAGATGGAGATAAAAACTATATCGATAAAAAAGTAAAATATACTTATTTAAATGAGGGTAAATTGATTGAAAAGAGAATTTACAACTCATATGATGAGTTAGAACATTTTATGTCAACTACTTATAACGATATCAACCTAATATCTGAGGCAATCATTTATGAAGGTGAACGCAAATATGCGGGCTTGACATATATCTATAATGAAAAAGGTGATATAATAAATGAAATTTATCACGACTACTCAGATAATAAAATTACTGATATGACCTTTAAGTATATTTACGATTCAAATAATAATTGGATAGAAAAAGAATTCTATGATAGTAATCGTAATTTATACCGGGTTAATAAAAGAAAAATAATCTACTATTGATTAAATATTATCCACTCAAAGTAAAGAAACAGTCAAGTTTTTAATGCGCGTATACTTGCCCCCCCCCTAAAATTCGGACAGTTTCATGCGTTAGTTAAATACATAGCCACCTTTAAGCGGGTGGCTTTTTTTATTCGCTATGAAAGACATATTATATAGCGAGTTTTACACTTTTTCCGTTGGTATTGATGTAAGTACTACAATTAATATTGTGACTTCAATATCGGTTTATCCCACTAACATTTAATACTGTTTGCCAAGCTATTGAATCTGTTATTCCACCTAAAACCATCCTGTTTATCCTGCCTGCCCTTCCGTAGCTCGTAGAGCGTAGGATGGTTATTCTGTCAATAACAATCCTAGTCATCCTGTTATCCTGTCAATAACAATTCCAATCATCCTGTTATCCCGTCAAAATATATCCTGTCAAAAACAAAAAAACCTCAGCATAACACTGAGGTTGAATTTTGTACGACTTTAAATAAAGATTATAAAGCGTTGACGCGTTTTGCCAAACGAGATTTTTTGTTGGCTGCTGTGTTCTTGTGGATAATGCCTTTTTGTGCAACTTTATCGATTGCAGAAATAGCTTCCAGATGTAATTTCAAAGCTTCTTCTTTAGTAGGAGCTTCATCTACGCGACGAATAGCAGTTTTCATCAATGATTTAAAATGACGATTGTGCAGGTTTCTTTTTTTTGCCTGACGAATTCTTTTTTTTGTTGATAGTGGATATGCCATGTATTCCTCATTTATCTCATGTTAAAAAGCTGAAAAAGATACGATTTGAAATAGGTAATGTCAATGTTTTTATTGAAACGAGGTGTAATAATATTAAAAGGCATTTCAAAATTCACCGTAAGACGTTAAACGTAAGACGAAGTAAATCACAATCCCGAGCTCGTCGAGGGATTGAACTGTGATTAACCCGGTACGGAGTGCCGGGGATATTCCTTTAAAGAATAACAACCCTGACTTTGTGGAAGGGTTGAACTCTTCGGTTAGAGAATCAAGGACATTGGATTAAATATTTTTAAAGTAAGTATAATGGCATGAATGATTATTAATGATCTATTGGTTCAACCCCTCAACTACGTTCGGGGTTGCTAATTTTGGGTTTATCTACCCGGGATTTCATCCCGGGTTAATATTCGTTTAACCCCTCCATTCGTCGGGGTTACGTCTTACGGTGCGAAGGCACTTCGCACTTCTTTCGGCATATAACAAGGCCTCCCCTTTTCATTCACAAAAACCATGAGTGTTTCGGCAATGGCGACCAGTGAACCATCATCTTTAAGGATCTCGTATGTAAAATTAACCGATGACTTGCCAAGATTTTCAACTTTACCGTTGATGTGAAGCGTATCGAACAAAAAAGCGGGTGCTTTATATTCTATCGTGACTTTGGCGATAACGGGGAATTTATTCCACGCTTTAAAATCATTAAAATCTATTCCTATTTCCTGGAGATAGTCACCACGTGCAGCTTCAAGGTATTTTGCATAGGTACCGTTATTTACATGTCCAAATGAATCCAATTCGTATGATCGAACCCTTAGTGAAGTTTTCCAAATTTTCATACCGCATGTTCTCCTTTTTTTATGTAGAGGTAAAGAAATCCAAAGAAAGCCAAAAGGCCGAAAGATGACATTGTTAGCCAGAATATTTTCATATTCGGAATAAGATCCATCATGATCCCGCCTATGAATGGTCCGAGTGACCAGCCCAAGGTCGAGATGGAACTGTAAATTCCCTGATATTTACCATATTGTCCGCGTTTTGCCATATTTGAAGTAATGGTATTTCCGCTTGGGCCTGCGAACATTTCACCGAAGGTTATAAAGATCATCACGAACAGCATCATACCAAAGGAATTTATCCACCCCATAAATGCATAACTGAAGACGAAAAATAATGAACCAATCATCATTATAATAAAATGATTCATCTTTTTAGTCCATTGAGTAATAAAATACTGAAAAATGATCACCAAACCTGCATTAAATGTATAGATCCAACCAATTTGAGTGGATGTCATCCCAATATCTTTTCTCATAAAGACCGAGAGGGTCGATACGAACTGTCCCCAGGTGAGGAATAATAACAGAGCAACAACACAAAAGAACAAAAATACTTTATCGCGCTTAAACGCAGCAGCCATAGCCCCGAAGCCTCGGGGCTCCTGGGCACGATCGATCGTGCCCGTTGGCCGTTCCGTGGTATCGACGGTTTCTTTTATACTGAATATAACAAATAAGCCTGCTAGTAAAAATGTGGCAGAGGTAAAATAAAATAATGATTGATATGAAACGTCAAACAAGAAACCGCCGATCGCGGGGCCGATCCCCCATCCGATATTGCCACCCATACGCATAAGTGCGTATCCGTTGGAACGTTCCTTTGGCGGTAATATATCTGCTATCATCGCTGATGCAACAGGTTGATAAAAGGAAGATAACCAATATTGACTTAATATAATTCCCGCCAATATCCAGATACTCGATCCTTTAGCAATGGCAATACCGGCAAAAAGAAAAATAAGCGAGCGACTCAATTGGCTCCAGACCATTAATCCCTTACGCCCTATCCTGTCGGACACGGCCCCGCCCACAGATTGTGCCACGGTACGGCCAATGGCTCCTGCGAGAAAAAAGAAAGCTATATGGCTCATGGGAACGTCACGGATGGTATGGAAATACACCGTCATAAATGGAACAACAGCGCCAAATCCCAATGCATTGATCAACCAACCCA
>CAYNBL010000086.1:3735-10368 GCA_964395205.1 uncultured bacterium
ACCGTCATAAATGGAACAACAGCGCCAAATCCCAATGCATTGATCAACCAACCCAGCATGAGGGGGTAAAGACGTTTATCTAACTTCCTAAGTGATAATTTCATACTAATATTTTTTCTTCTTTTCCGTTTAAAAGTTTAACGTTTAAGTGTTTAATTTAGGGGAAATTTTAAACTATAAACTTTAAACATTTTTTTGAAGTTTGAGATCTCTCCGCTACATCCGTCCGTCAGCTGACAGACGAATTCCGGTCGAGATGACATCCAGTATATAAAAATCATCTATTTAACAAATCCTTTAAAACCTCAGGTGATAATTCATCATAAGAACTCACGATCAGATCCGCTTCATGGATTACATCGGCAGGAAAAGTCGTCGTGATCCCGATCACTTTAGCTCCCGATGCTTTTCCCGCGCGAATACCATTGACGGAATCTTCGATCACAATACACTTCTCGATCGGGATACCGATCTTTTCGGCACCCTTTAAATAGGGCTCCGGGTGCGGTTTGGTGTTTTCTACCTCACTTGAGGTGATCATCCCGCTGAAAATATTATCGACGGGGACGTTTTCAAAGGTCCAATCCATGACTTCCCGGGATGTCGAGGTAACAATTAGGTCTTCAAATTCATCCAGACAGGAATAATAAAATTCCACGAATCCGGGGATAAAGCGCATATTTGCTTTAAATTCATTAAATAGATCAACAGTATATTCTTTGCGCATCGCATCAATATCGACCTGAGCATCATATTTATCACGAATATAAGAGAAAACGGCTTTGGCGTCTTTCCCCTTAAAGAATAGCCAGTCTTCAGCCTCAACCTTAATACCATATTTTTTGAATTGGATATTCATCGCTGCTTCATAAAGAGGTTCGCTATCTACAACCACGCCATCGAAGTCGAGTAATAATCCGTATTTCTTTTGCATGAATATGATATCTCCGTATTAAATATCAGTGAATATAAAATAATTATTTAAACATATCAAACCACAAATTGATGTCATCTCGACCGTAGTAAGCAAAATCTTTAGATTGCTTACGAAGCGGAGAGATCTCAAATTACATTATCAAAGTCATGCGTTTGAGATTTCTCCACTTCACCGCCAGTTGGCCCCGAATAATCGGGGGTCGAAATGACATAAGTTTTGTGACTTGAATCACATATAAATATTTGACGTTTCAAAACTTGTCTAGATATTATAATATTCTCCTTGCGAAACCATAATTACTATGTATACATTTTATCAAACAAATACCGTACTGCATTATATACTGGAGTGACAAATAACCTCTACCGTAGGATATATGAACATAAATATGTGGAAAAGGGATCATTTTGTTTCAGATATAAATGTTTTTATTTGATCTATTATGAATGGCATACTCAAATTGAACATGCGATAGATAGGGAAAAGCAGATTAAGAAATGGAGCAGAAAGAAAAAGATAAATCTAATTACTAAGCTTAACCCAGAGATGAGTAATTTAAATGATCAAGTTACTTATGAATAATTATTTTGAGATTTCTCCATTTCGCCCCAACCCTTCGGGGCTTCAGTCGAAATAACATTTCAATTAACATAAAAAAAAGAGTCAAAACTTTAACATCTCAACTCTTAGATATTTCGACTTAACTTTATTCTTTAAACTTTATTCTTTAGTCTTTTTATATAGGATCGACATTGGTAAAACCACAACATACCCGATGGTCAGGATAATGGGACTGACATAAAGTGACAATGCATCATATGTTTTACCGACTGCCATTAAAATATAGCCCACGATCAACACAGCCAGTGCGATAAGAAAGATATACAGATTCGTTTTCGTTAAACCCAGTGATTGAAAAAATTCGTTCGATGTCATGTGTATTCCTTATTTAATACGTCCCAAAAGTACACATTGTTCAATAAAGATAAAAGATAAAAGTCTAAAGATTAAAGTTTATCGTTTATCGTTTATCATTTCAAAAAGCTTTTCAACAATGCCTTCTATCGGAAACAGCCCTATTTTGTTCCCCTTTTCAAAAAGCATCACTTTACCGTCTCCCGCTCCGGCTATACCCAGATCCGCTTCTCGGGCTTCCCCCGGTCCATTCACGACACAGCCCATCACAGCAACGGTCACTTCTTTATCAAGTCCTTCGATCCGATCTTCAAGCTCGGTCGCAATATTTGCCACATCATAATTTGTGCGTCCGCAGGTCGGGCAAGCGATCACACGAACGGCATCTTTACGCAAACCCAAAGCTTGCAGGATCTGTTTCGCAGTCGCGATCTCTTTAACGGGATCAGCAGCCAATGAAACACGCAAAGTATCCCCTATTCCTTCGGCAAGAAGCGTTCCAATTCCGATCGCTGAGCGCAAAGAACCCAGTTTTTCAGTCCCGGCCTCAGTAACACCTAAATGTAAAGGATAATCATATTTTTCAGAGAACAGTCTATTGGCAGCGATCATGTTCATGACATTTGATGCTTTGATGGAAACAAGAACATCCTCAAATCCGTATTTTTCACACATGTCAATATGACGGGTTGCAGATTCTACAAGTGCTTCAGGCGTTGGATGTCCGTATTTCTCTAAGATATCTTTTTCCAATGAACCGGCATTAACGCCGATACGTATCGGGACATTTTTTTTCTTACAAGCATCCAAAACTGCTTTAACCTTATCTTCCGAGCCAATATTACCCGGATTAATGCGGATCTTATCCGCACCGGCATCCAGTGCGGCAAGTGCTAATTTATAGTCAAAATGAATATCAGCTACCAAGGGAATGCCAATACGTTTTTTTATAGCTGCAAAGGCGGGAACAGCAGCAGAATTCGGGACCGCCATGCGCACGATCTCACATCCTGCGGTTTCCAACTGCCATATCTGGTCGATGGATGCTTCCACATCATCCGATTTGGTATTGATCATACTTTGGATGCTTATGGGAGCGTCACCGCCAATATATAAATTGCCGACTTTGATCTTTTTGGTTTGTTTGCGTTTAATCATGGTGGAATATAAGTAAAATATTTCCGAGTATAAATAGAAAAAAAGACTCTGTCATCCTGATGCGTCGGCTGACGGAGAAGGATCTATTCATGATACAGGGTACAGTGATATGAATAGATCTTTCCCCGAAACTTCAGGGCGGAGGGCAGGCAGAAGTTAGAAGCCGAAAGAATAGTGAACTGTCTACCTTAACCTTAACCTTAACCTAAGCCTTAACCTTAATTCTTGTAAATGCTTTCCTATCCTTGTATTTTACAAAGTTAATAATAAAAATACTTGGAATCATAAAGAAGAAAAACTGAAGGAATTATTATGAAACATGTATCATTAATTTTAATCATTCTAAGCATTTTAGTGTTTTTCTCCTGCTCCATTGAAGATCTTTTCAAACAACCTGAGGTAGTTGTCACGGGGTACACTCTGCTTGAACTTCCAACGGATACAGCTTTTCTTGATATTGATATGAGCATTACCAATATGGATAAACGCCAGGTCCATATCTATGACGTTGAATATATTGTCGTTCTGGAAGAAATTACACTTCCTCTACAATCAACTGTTCTTGATATGGATATTTATCCGGATTCTACGACCGATATGACCTTACCGCTGAGTATGGTGACGAGTGATGCCATCAAGATACTTGCCAAATTGGATGCCGGTGAGGAATTATCATACTCGGTCACAGGACTTTTTCATGTTGATGATCCGGTCTTTAATCTCTTTGATCTCCCGCTAAATATTAGTGGAACAGCTGAAGTTGATGCCGGTTATGAAGATTTCTATGATATGCCGACTGTTACTCTTATTGATATCGCTGGAAACTTCACAGCCAATGGGTCGGATTCTTATATTTTTGATTTTACGGTTTCATGTTTGGTGGAAAATATGGACAGTCGCGGCGTTACCATCAATGAAGTGGAATATGTTGTCTATATTGAAGGAATACCTTCTGAAAAGCACCTTTATTCAGATAGCTATTCGACAGATCTCGTTTTTGAAGGAAATGGTTCGGATTCACTTACATTACCGATCATGCTGACTCTGGATGCAACATCGGGTGCTCAATTGGCAACGGCGATCGGGGACGGTAGCATTGATTATGTAGTTGAAGGTATCTTCCATGCCACAGGAGTAGACAGTTTGCAAACGGATTTTTCACTTCCACTTTACCTTACAGGCAATATTAACGCCAATATTTTATCGACACTTTTTGTACAACCCACGATCGAGGTCACTGGCTATGAATTATTAGAGCTCCCGGGTGATACAACTTTCATGAATATTACGATGCTCTTGACCAATAATGATACTCGAACCGCTCATATCTATGATGCTGATTATCAAGTTGTTGTTGACGGCATTTCAGCGCTTCCGGAGTATATGATCGTCGATCAGACCATTCCGGTTGATACCATTACTTTAACCATGCCGCTGACCTTACTCACAGCAGATGCCATTCAGATTTTAGACAAATTGGATGCCGGTGAATCCCTACCCTATACTTGTACCGGTACCTTCCATCTTGATGATCCGGTCTTTGAAGATTTTGACCTACCTATCGATATTTCCGGCACAGCAACCGTGGACGTTGGCTACGAAGATTTTTACGATCAACCCGTGGTTACGGTAAATAATATGTCAGGAAATTATCACATTAATGGCTTTACTTCCTATACCATTACCTATGATGTTAACTGCACAGTTCAAAACCTAGAAGCACGCGCCGCGACGGTTGATGAGATCGAATATACGGTCACCATCGAAGGGACGAAATCCGGCAAACATTATTACAGTAACACCTATTCAAGTGATTTCGTAATCGGAGCAAGTGCGACCGAGAATTTGACTCTGCCCGTCACATTTAATTTAAGCGTTTCAAGTGGTGCCGCCATGGTGACTGCACTTGCTGATGGTACCGTGGAATATATTGTCGAAGGTACGTTTCATGTTATTCTCGTCGATGGCACGGAAGCGGACTTTATTCTTCCCTTGTACGTAACAGGCAGTGTACCTGCGACGATGATCGCGAATTAATTGATAATTGACAAAGGACAAAGGACAATTAGAAGAAGGAGAATAAAATGAAGCCATTAAAATTAAAAACATCCATTTTGATCGCATCCATCTATGCGGCGGTGTTTTTTGGGGTGATGAGATTAATTAATAAAGTTATTCCTTCTAATGGAATTTCCGGAAGTGCATATCATGCATTTAAAGCTTGGAATGCCTGGACACCATTGGTATTAGGCATGATCGCTTTTGTTCTTTTTGGTGTTTTGGTATACAAGACAGACTGGAAGAAACGATAAATGATGATGAATTATGGATGTTGGATGATGAATCAAGTGATAAGTTATGAATTATAAGTGATGAGTAGAACCATGAAATACATTCTCAAACTGTCATCTTGAACTCTCCTTCGTCAAAACTTCGGAGAGTAAACAGAGTCGCCTGCCCACCGACCTGTGCATCGTAGCTTTAGCGAAGATGTAAGCTTGAAGAGCGAAGGTTGGGAAAGATCTATTCATGCTACGAAAGATTTTGAAATAAACATCGTGAATGCTGGCCGGAATACAATCTAACCAACGATTTTGAGATGGTGGCAACGCATTTTAAATTAATTGAGAATAACTTAATATAGGTCAAATAAAATGAAATATCGTATCGCTAAAATTCTGTTACTCTTTCTGCTAATTCTTACAAGCGCCTGCAGTTCGTCCGGAAAGCTTTCCCAAAGATTGTATCCCTCCGATAACCTGGTCATTCAATACCATTCAAAATGGACAAAAGTGTACTACCCAAAACGTATAAAGGTATTTATGACAGAACCATTACGCAAAGGCGATATCGTTTTTATCGGAGACAGTATCACGCAACAAGGCGGCGACTGGAGCGAAAAATTCGGGCGGAGTGATATCAAGAACCGTGGAATTGGCGGAGACGTCACAGACGGCGTCCTAGCACGTTTGAACGAGGTCTGTCATGCCAAACCCAAAGCCGTTTTCATTATGATCGGCATCAACGATATTTACAACTGGTATAATAAGTGGGGCATTCCCTCCCCCGACTATGTGGGAAACAATATTCCCAAGATCGCCAAAGAGATCCACCGTAAAAGTCCTAAAACAAAAATCTATGCTCAGACTGTTCTTCCTACCGATTTAGAAGCTGTGAAAGACGCTATTATAACCGTGAACGAGATCATTAAATCAGGTGAAGCGCAAGGGCATTATCAGGTCATAGATCTTTATTCAGCTTTTGTTGGTCCAAACGGACTGATCAAACCCGAACTGACCAAAGATGGAGTTCATTTGACTGCGGAGGGGTATGCGCTTTGGGTGGAAATGGTGAAAGAAACTATAAACGATGAACGATGAATGATGATGAATTATGAATTATGAATTATAAGTTATGAGTACCAAGGTACTTTTCAAGTAATTTAGTCCCGTAGGGACCTAACCTTTGTAGTAAATCGATATTGTAGAAATTCTAGCTCCGTAGGAGCGACACATGATCAGTCAAACCAATTAAATAAATAAGTTTCGTTATAATTAATTTCATATCTCCTAGATTCAAGTAGTAAGTGCAATTTTATAATTCTCAAAAAATACTTCATTTGG
>CAYNBL010000087.1:0-10119 GCA_964395205.1 uncultured bacterium
TAAATCCGATTTTAGTAAAATAATACTTGTTTTGGTCTTGGTAATCGGGATCGGGGTTAATAATGAAAATTCGTACAATTAAATTAAATATTCTTTAATATTTGCAAAATCGAAACAACACAGAGATTCTGAATCTCGAAGTATCGGGACACCGGCAGTATCTTCAGAATGACGAAAGGTTGATACTGGCGGCTGGTGGATTATGGATGTTTCGCCTCTGCACCTCTACACCTATGCACCATTACACCTTCTTACCCTACACCTTCCTAAAGATTGATCTTTTTCTTCAATTCCAATGCTTCAGGATGATCGGGATTAATTTCCAATACTTCATCAATGAGTTCTTTTGAGGAAAAGGTCATACCTTGCTCAAAATACGATAAGGCAAGGTAATATTTGGCCTCAATATTCGTACTGTCGATCTCAATGGCCGATTTGTAGGCATCTATCTCTTTCTGGGTATAACCGGCATTATGATAAGCGTTTCCCAGTGCCAAATAGACCTTTGTATCGGGATTGATCACAACAGCTTGTTTATAGAGCATTAAAGCCTTTTCAATTTGTCTGCTATCGATATAATAGGCTGCAAGGTTTAGAACACCCTTACTGTGACCGGGGCATTGAGCAACAAGAGCTTCGTATTCCTGTATAGCGCTTGCTTCATTATGCATTCGCCAGTTGGTAATGGCAAGATTGTAGCGTGCATTACATAGGTTTTTGTCAAATTTTATTGCTTTTTTAAAATAGGTTCTAGCAACAGCATACTTTTCTTTTGACAGGTATATATTTCCGATATTGTAATTGATATAAGCACTGTTCGGGTCATATTTTAATGCTGCCAGTAATAACGGGAGCGCTTCATCGTTTTTATTCTGCAATACGAACAGATTGGCAAGATTATTATATGGAAAAGCATAAGTTGGTCCGAATTTCATGGCACGACGAAAGTAAAATTCCGCTTTTTCCCAATCATTGTATTTTAAATAAGCATTTCCTAAACCATTTAAAGCAAAGACATAAGTTGAATCGCCTTCCAAAGCTATATGAAATTTACCGATCGCTTCCGCTACTTTTCCATTCTTGGCGAGGAGATTGGCTTCTTGCACGTAAACGATGACATTTTCATAATAATCAATGGGGACATAGTTGGCTTGTGTAAATGCACTTTCTTTTTGCAGCATATCATGCGAACCATATTCAATGGTCATATTACCCATCGGATCTTCTTCAGCAAATGCAAGGGAGAAGAAGGCTATGAAAAGGAGATATTTAAAGTATTTCATAAAGTTCACCTTTCAGGGTAAAATCATTTTTACTTATATCAAAGCGACTTGAAATGGATTTTTTTAACTCTTCGGCAGCTTTTGGATCATCGGTATGTAAAGAGATCAATGCCTCACCCTTTTCAACCTTATCGCCAAGATGTTTATGAACGATCAATCCCGCTTTGGGATCTATTATATCACTTAAGGATTTTCTGCCCGCTCCCAGCACGATCGAATCTAGGCCTAGTTGATATGTGTCTATACCCGATATTGTCCCTTTACGGTCGGATTTGACCTCAATTACGTGCTTTGCAACGGGATAAAGCTTCGGATTTTCTAAATATTTTATGTCCGCACCCTGTACTTCAGCTATTTTAAGGAAAGCATCATAAGCTGCCCCATTATCAAGTAATACTTCCAGCTCCTTACGAATATCGCTTTCCGAACGTTTCGGATCAGCCATAGCCAGCATCTGACCGGTCAATACCAATGATAATTCCCTTACATCAGCAGGACCTTTACCTTTCAGTACATCCAAAGATTCCTCAACTTCAAGCCAATTGCCTATCTTATCCCCAAGCGGTTGGTTCATATCGCTGATCACGGGACGCACAGACAAGCCGTAAGCTTCCCCAAAATATTTCAGCTGCTCCGCCAAATGTCGGGTCTCTTCATATTTGCTGATAAATGCGCCGTTGCCGGTTTTTACATCCAGAACCAATCCATCAATACCTTCGGCGATCTTCTTGCTGAGAATGGAACCGCAGATCAAGGGGATAGATCTTACCGTTGCCGTAACATCTCTTAAAGCATAAAGCATCTTATCGGCAGGACAGAGGTCGGCTGTTTGACCGATCAAAGCGCAGCCAATGCGATCGGTTTGTTTTTTAAAATCATCCAATGACATTTGTGTGGAAAAGCCGGGGATGCTTTCCAGTTTATCAAGTGTCCCGCCGGAATGACCCAGACCACGTCCTGAGATCATAGGCACTTTAAGCCTACCGCTTGCCATGGCAAGAGGTGCCAGAATGAGGGAAATCTTATCCCCTACACCGCCCGTACTGTGTTTATCGGCATAATAGGTTTTTGAATTATTAAAATTGACGCGTTTACCACTATTGAGAATGACATCAATGTAGGAATTGAGCTCTTCCGGTGCCATTCCTTTAAAATAAACAGCCATTAAAAAAGCTGCCATTTGATATTCGGGTATTTCTTTCTTAACATAACCATCAATTAGAAAGCGGATCTCATCTTTATTTAATTCTTGACCATTTTGCTTTTTTTCAATTAATGTATAGGGTAACATAAGTGTCCTTTTACTTCTTTTTTTTAAATTTTTCCATAAGTTTTTCAAACCATCTTGGAAGTCGCATGGTGATATGCTCACGAATAGCATAGTGCACCAGGATCATCCCCAAGATAGCAAATATAATATTCCCACCCCACATAGCCAACCACGGAGCCATCATTAGACGATCCGCAAGTCGTTCACCCGTCATAAGAATACCCCAATAAATAAGGAAAAATGCCAGACTGATAAAACCTGAGGTTCCCAATCCGCCTCGACGAACAATCATGCCCAGAGGGGCGCCGATCAATACGAAAATGATCGCGGATATCGGCATGGCGACCTTTTTATGCATTTCAACTAGATATTTACTTTCCGCTTGACGATATCTCCGCTCCATATTCCGGAACGATCGCACTCGCATTTTGGTGTTTTCCAGTCCACGCAAACGTTCACGAAGTGCTTTCTTTTCTTTTTTATTTAAGCCCTCCATGGCAGAGGAATCTTTAACATCCTTAATGGCGAGATCGACTATACGTAAACCTTCTTGCGGTACCACACCGCTGGTATCAAAACCGGCTACTGCAAGATTTTTAAGTATATTCAGTTCAGATTTTCCCTGAAGACTCCTATACTCTTTCACTTTCTTGACCATATCTTTGATGGACATCTCTCTATCACTGCGAAATTTTGAATCTCTTCGCCGCAGTTCCAAATTTTGTACTGCAACAACCATTCGATATTTATCGAAGCTTGAACGGCGGTATTCCTTAGATCTATCCTGTAGAAATTCGTGATACTCTCCTTCTTCAAGACTAAGGATAACTTTATCACCCAAAATCTCAAGCTTTCCGCTTTTGGCCCATATCGTTTCCTGAACATTATCGGCATCATGATAAACAAGAATATCATAAAGTTTATCATCATGTTTTTCGCGTATCAGTATGCGATAATCAGGAATATCATCCAAAAAATAACCGGCGTCAAAATTGATATCCGGATGTTTGTAAGCAATATCCTGACGTAACAATTTATATTTGTGATTGGCATCCGGTAAGATACTATTATTGTAAAAAAGCATTGCTGCAGCAATAATGGTAGCAAATAATATTGAGGAAACCAAAATACGCCCAAAATTGATCCCCGATGCCCGCCAGGCCGTGATCTCATTATCCTCAGCGAAGCGACCAAAGGCCATCAGGACCGCAATAAAAACCGCAACCGGGACCACTTCGGCAAATATCGGTGCCAGACTCAAAATCATGAACTCGGAAATGACCATAAAACCAAGGTCTTTCCCAACCAGTTTATCGATCTGCGAAATAAGATATTGGACTAAAAATATAAAAGAAAAAACAAAAAGAGCTCCCAGGAAGGGAAACACATGTTCCTTGAATACATAACGATGTATTTTTTTGATACCAAACATGGATTAAAATACACAAATAGCGCAAGACTTAAAACAATAAAGTTAAAAGCGTGAAACGTAAGACGTAAAACATAAGTCATAAGAAGTAAGACCTTTCGGCTGGCGTCCGAACGTAGAGAGGATCTGCCGGATGGTCGAAAAAGAATGAAGAAAACACGAAGAATACAAAGCCAAAAAATATATAACGATAGTTATTCCGGAACCCAAAAGCATCGGCAAAGGTGTGTCATCCTGAGCCCCGAAATATCGGGGCGAAAGATCTATTCATGAGATGATTTGTTTTAAAATAACCACAGATTGCGCAAATTAAACAGATAAGAAACAAACATAACGCGTCATTCCGGACTGGATCCGGGATCTCTCTGTAAATGCGATTCTTAACAGAATATTAAGGCTTAATGATAATTTTAAGTCTTCAGTTGATTAATATTTTTTGATGATAAAACAGATTTTCCAGTCTTGCTTTCAATTTCTTTTCTTGTATTACCGGCAATCGTACCGCCTTGTTTAGCGACTGTTTTATTTTTATTAAATGTTTGTGGCTTCTTTTCTTTAGATATTTCAGTTGTTGTTACTTCTGCCAGCATATTCAACACCAATTCTAAATTATTCATATTATCCCTGAGGCTTTCCTTTTTGAGGTCTTTTAAAGCCTTGTATTCTTTCGTTGAAAAACCACTCCAAGCTCTTGTAATCTCATCGGTAAGAATTGCATATTCTTTACCTTTTTTCATGCCTCTTTCTTCCCATTCATCTGTAAGTTCTTTTCTGAACTCAATGGTTTTTAATCGTTGGTTGATCCACTCTTTAGAATAGCCTTTTCGGATATAAGTTTCCATCATTCGATTAATTCCCTTTTCAGGATCTTCGATCTCATCGATCCTCTCTCGGGCAACTTTGGCTAACCACTGTTTAAATGGCTCTGCATTGGGCGAAGGTACAGATTGTATTAAACGAAATAATTGCTCAGTATCGGCGACATCGCTAAGTCTCATTTTACCATCTGCTGATAGCAATTTCAAACCGTGACAATTTGTCACGGTTTCATTTCCTTCTTGCTTTAAACGTTGTTTTAGCTTACGCCAATATGCCTGAGGATCTTTACTGCTTGATAATATTCCTACAACGTCTACAACAGAAAAATACCATTTTTCTTCATCAGCATTCCAATTACTACGCACCTGCTTTTGTTGAAAAACCTTAATCGCCGTTTCTTGTGTCATTTTAATCCTCAATTATTAGATGAATCTTGAATTAATTTAGTTTATCAAGATGTAAACTTCAAACACTATATGAGTTAAACTGCATCTTGAAAGTGATGAAACGTAAAATGTGAGAAGTATCACAGATATAAATCAGTTTTTTGCATTCAACAAAAAAAAGATTAACGCGTCATCCCGGACTTGCTTGCCATGGCGAAGCATGGATCCGGGATCTCTCTATAAATGTGATTCTCACTTAATATTAATGCTTGATTTGATATTAATTGTATTTACACAAACACACAGGGATTTTCAGTACTCTGTTCACTGCTGATAATCAATAGGTTACAAGTCAAGGTGACCAAAAACTGACCGGTAGTTTTTTTGCTGAGATATAGTGTTGTTTTACAGTGGTTTAGAACTGGATAGATTACTTTAAAAACATCATTTTCTTAGTATCAAAAAAACCATCCGCCTTCATCATGTATATATAAAGACCGGTAGAAACCTCTCTACCATATTTATCCTGTCCATCCCAAACAACTTCATACCATCCACTAGTCTGATCACCAAATATCCACTCTCTTAATTTTCTTCCAACAATATCATAAATTGAAATACTAACATCAGAAACTTGACTCAATCCATAACCGATGGTAGTTGTGGGATTAAAAGGATTTGGGTAGTTTTGATATAAAGTAAAACTTGAAGGAATTCTATTATCATCAATTGAAGACATATCGTATGTGTATTTCAAAATTGTACTGTTATCTCCAAATATATATCCGACTCTATTGTTGTTGACAAATACAATTCGATTCAAATTCTCTTCAGTATTGGACTCTACTTGAATCCATGTATTTCCTGAATCTTGAGAATTCCAAATATATCCAGAGTCTCCAATTGTCCATGCAGTGCTATCATTGATGTAAACTACATCGTTTAATACCGGTGAATCAATTATTTTATCTATCCATGTTTTACCACCATCCCTGGTGAGCATTATCACACCATACATGTATATGTTATATCCAACAGCACAACCAAGTGTTAAATTATTGAAATGGACCGATTTCAACAAATATGTCATGGGCGAATTTATTTCCCAATTACTTTTTCCACCTTCAGTACTAATTATTGTTCCAATATCATATGCTCCATAAGCTTCACCAACTGCCCAACCATTAAGGTTATCTAATAAGAATATGTCGAAAATGAATCCAAACAAGTTTTTTGCTTCTGTTAAATTCTGCCATGTAGTACCAGCGTTATTTGTATAATAAAATTCGTTATTCCATCCGGCTGCATATCCTTCCAGGGTGTCAAAAAAAGCAATTTGAAATGGACCTGCGATTGCTGTATCTGGTAAGGGGATTGTATCCCATGAATTGCCGCCATTCGTGGTTCGAAGTAAAATTGATTGTACCTCAGGATATTGAAGATAACAAGATAACCAGCCACACTGTAAATCCAAAAAATCCAAATCAGCAAAAACATTACCCATACTGTCTTTTTGCATGAACCAATTATGTCCGCCGTTATTTGTTTTCCATATTCGACCACACTTTGACACTGCCCAGCCGGTATTCTCATTTACAAATGTGCCAAGATGTAAATTAGAATCTCCAGCAGGATCAAATACAGGTGTGATGGGCTCCCATTCTTCAGCATTTATAATGTTTAACAATAAAGCAACAAGCAAGACAAGTAGATATTGTTTTGCGATATTTTTCATAAACCACCTTAAGGGTTTTGACAGAATACGCCGTTGTTAATCCATTAATTATATTTTCTTTATTAAGATATTTATAATATTAACATAAGTCAAGAATAATATGAATCAAAAAAGGCGGTGTAACTTATTTTGTTTAAACGGTAATCAAAGTTTAAACTACATGTTTTACACCCTCTAAGTAAAAAGACCTGTAAGTCATTGTTATTACAGGTCTTTAAATGGTGGCTCCGGCCGGAATCGAACCAGCGACACAGGGATTTTCAGTACTCGGTTCACATCTGATATTCAATAAGTTACAAGGCAAGGTGACCAAAAACTGACCGGTGTTTTGAAATTTGTTGCTGTTAGCGTTTTGGCCATTATTTATGGGGATTTGGGAGCTATTTTAATAGTAAAAGCTTCAGCGTTTTAACATCAGTTCCTGCACTTATACGACAGATGTACATCCCGCTGGGAAGATCGTCAGCATTAAACTGAACACTGTAGTAGCCCGCATCTTGTTGGCTTTTGAAGAGGGTTCTGACTTTCTCGCCATTGAGACCATAGACATTTGCGCTGACCACCCGGCTGTCCGGCAACTGATAATCGATGGTCGTATTCGGATTAAAAGGATTAGGATAAGCCTCGCTTACTTCAAAGTTTGTAATCATATCCGTGGGGGTTACAGACGAAAGTCCGTCTCCACCCCAGTTGACAGCAATGTACTCACGATCGCTAAAGCCGTTGGCACGCGTAAAGGTATACATCTTGATTGTTGGTTCCGTGAGGTTTCCGATAATGGATTGCGCGGTTCTATCCTGTGCATTTGTGACGCCATAGAATGTTTCAAAGTATGCTAAGGGTAATCCAACTATCGTTTGACCGTAGGCGTTTTGCTGAAACTGAAATAATTCATTTACCTTAAACGCATCACCGGAACAATTGTAGAACATATCAGTTGCGAAACATTGCCCCACCGAGGTGATGCCTTTAGGAAAATTAAATACCTCATTCATCGTAAAGGCATCGCCAGAACAACCTGCGAACATATGGTATGCAAAATTATGCCTCACTAATGTGATCTCTGTAGGCAGGTTAAATACTTCATTCATCGTAAAAGCACCGCCGGAACAACCTTCGAACATAGAAAATGCAAAAGAATTCCCCGCCGTGGTGATGCCTTCTGGCAGGTTAAATACCTCATTCATCGTAAAGACATTGCCGGAACAACCTCTGAATATTGCAGATGCAAAAGAATCCCCCGCCGTGGTGATGCCTTCTGGCAGGTTAAATACCTCATTCATCGTAAAGGCATTGCCGGAACAACCTCTGAACATTGCAGATGCAAAATTATTCCCCACTATGGTGATGCCTTCTGGCAGGTTAAATATCTCATTCATCGTAAAGGTACCGCCGGAACAATAGCCGAACATAAGAACTGCAAAAAAATCCCCCGCCGTGGTGATGCTTTCAGGCAGGTTAAAGACCTCATTCATCGCAAAGGCATAACTGGAACAATTTTGAAACATAGAATATGCAAAATAATTCCCTACTGTAGTGATGCCCGCCCAGCCACTGCTAAAGCCGGGACCCGAACAGGTGAGCTTTTTACAATCATAGAAAGTACGTGCCCATTCGTAATCGGGCGCTGTATTACTGTTAATTTGCACAGCAGTTCGGGTCATCAACGGAGTAAATTCCGATAGAATAAATGATACCTTCACTTTATTGACTTTCACATTAGCACCATTGGTGTTATTCCAAAAGCCAAATGCCGCCAGCCAAGCATCAGTACTGCTGTTAGGCGTGATGGTAATGGTGTAAGTACCGGTAGCGCTATAAGTATGCGAAATACCGGCAGAAGAGCTGGCAGATATGCCGGTAACGCCAAGAGAATCTACGTCATCGCCCCAGCTGATATCCCAGCTATAAGCTTTGTCGCCATTGCCCCCTGAAGTGGGAATGGCAAAGGTGAGATCACTGTCAGGTACGGTTATTTGGAATTGGAATTGTTCTCCTTGCGCCCAAAGACTGTTTGTACCGATAAGTAGCAATAGCACTGTAATAAATTTGAATAGTGTTTGTTCTTTCATTTTCTGCCTTCATCCTCATATTGAAGATATTAACAATAATCAGAAATTAAATTCATGCAATTGCATATCTTCAAAGTTTATTAGACAAATCTCTTTTTCAAATTTCCATCAAGACAATATTATTTAACTATGACTTAATTTAGGTAGTCTCATATTGATTTACAAGCAATTATTAGCCACCCTCCCAGGTGGCTTTTCGCAATATAAGTGTAATTATCTAGCCAGTTTCGCCTCTTCCCTATTGGTATTGTTGTGAATAGATATGGAATTACTGCCATTAATGGTGTGGTTATAAAGAAGCCCACTCTTTCGAGCGGGCTTTTATTAGATCAAACTGTCCAAATTTTAGGGGGAAGGTCACTATAATATGATATAGGATACCCCCTTATTGTTTCTATCCTTTTTAAAATGTTCGCTCAATTCAGGACATAAAGAAAGTAAAATTTGAAATTCATCTGTGTTTTTAGAAAATATTTCACAATTATAGAAATGCTTGATAGTCCCATTTTGTTTTTTAGTTCTTAAACGTTTAATTACCAATTCACGTATTTTACCACCGGTACCGGAGGAGCCCCAACCGTGAATGACCTTTATTACTTTTACACCTAAACTCGAATATTTTCTAATTTCTGCATCTAATTTATTTAGAGCTTCATGTGCCAGGGGCATTCCTTTTTCAAGATTTAATGTAACAATTTTTTCTGGTTTAGGTTTTATTGTACGTTGTTTGGAATGACAATATGGACATATGGATTGCGTATCACTTATTCCATTTCCACAAGTATTACAAAGTTTCATTTAATTACGCCCTGTTCTTAATTACATTTCAGCCTGGAATTTATATGGTCCACCTGACCTTTCCCTATTATTCAAACAGGCACATGTGTTAGCATAACTTATTCGCTATAAAACCATACTTGTCTTACGAGTTTTACTCGTTTTTTGTTGGTATTGTTGTGAGTTAGGTATGAATAACTGTGAGAAACAAATACTTGTTGTTATTTTAATAATCCTGTCTCATAAATAGATCTCTCCACTGCGTTCATTTGCCAGCTGGCGGATTCGGCGGGGGTACGACTTCAATACATAGGTAACAAAAGCCCTTCAAAACATGGGTAACAGTTA
>CAYNBL010000088.1:0-10117 GCA_964395205.1 uncultured bacterium
ATTTCTTTTTATAATCTAAATAATCTGAATATGATAATTCTTTAAATTTACTCATTAAAATTATATTATCCTCAAAATTGCTTTTATGTGAATCAATCTCATAAATTATACTTTCATAAAGCGAGTCTTGTTTTATTAGTTTAGAAACGTCTTCAAGTTTTAATTTGTTTATTACTGATTTGTTTTCTATACAGGAAAGAAGAAGTAAGAATATTGGTAATAATAATATGATTTTTTTCATAGTATACCCCATAAATATATTTTTTATAAGTTAGTGCTCGAGCGATAATAAAACAAATATTTTTAGATTAGATATTATTCCTTAATTAAAAGCCACCCTCTCTGTTCAGATCAAGAGGTATTGCCAGAAGCCTAAGCTAATTATTTATACCTCGGCTTATCTGCCAACTGCTCCTCATACCTAACATCCTCCCCTTTCAAATATCGATAAAATGATCTCAGAATAATATCCGACATATCATCCTCGCTGAAGAGGCCTTCATCTTTAAAGAATTTTTGGAGAGGTAAATCTTGGAATTACTGCCACTTTGAGTGGAGTATAAAAAGTCCGTTTGTTTGGGTGGGACGGGATTGTTCAATTGCGATCGATCCGAAAATCCAATTTTCAGAGAGTTCAACCCTTCCACCCTTCGTCTCGAAGGATCGGGACTAGGGCAGGCAAGCGACAGGCACAGGCTTGGTTTTATGGGAGTGCCCAGTCCCGGGATTTCATCCCGGGTCATTATATGGTTGAACCTCTCCACGGGGTCGAGGTTCTGTGAACCGGACAGCTTGAAATCATTCAACCCTTATATCGATAAATAGTGTAAAATATATGATGCACATAAAAAAAGACGCCCCGAAGCTTCAGGGCGTCTTTACATTTCTCGCCTTATTCTATCAAGGATCACCCCGGGATCAATATTGAGTTTTGTGAATGCAAACCATTTTTTACCGAGATCTTTTAATGACGCCCCAATATGATAAACTTTTTCATTATCAATGATCATAAAGCGGTCATGAGCTTTATCGAATTTATAAATTTTTATCGGATCATATTGAATATTGTGTTTCTCGATATCAAGCTTGAGCTGTTTTGAAATATTATGGGTAAATATTGTGAGATCAATATTACTATGTCGTTTGGTAAACAACGTCAAAACCGTATCATCAATATAATTGTCGATAAGAATAATACTTCTATTGGCTGAACGAATAATATCCGATACAAGCTTATAAGCATCAAATATCTGACCATTAAAAAATATACCTTGCTTGGGTAAAGCATTTGAGTCTTCCAGTGCTTGAAATATATATTTAAAACGTTGTTCATTTTCCAATTGATTTAATTCTAATAGATCAAGTCTGTTAAAGACTGAAGCTTTTCTTGAAATAAAATGACGCATTTCAACAAATGCATTCATGATTTTAATGCTGATATCAATGGCAACACTACTTTTTAAAACAGCGGAAAGCATCGCAACACCCTGCTCAGTAAAAGCATAAGGTAAGTACCTGCTGCCACCACGCCCCTTTGAGGTCACAATCTGTGACCTCAATCCTTCAATCTCACATTGACTTAACTGAAATCTGAACGTTTCCGGGAACCGTTCAATATTCCGTTTCACCGCTTGATTAAGAACCTTTGTTTCAACCCGATATAATAAAGCTAAATCCCTGTCAAGCATCACTTGCATTCCCCGAACAGGATGTATCATCGTGTGAATTACATTATTTTCGACATTTTCAGTTAAGTGGATTTTATGTTTTTCTAGCATTAGTATTCTCTGTTTATTCAAAATATTAATAATTATGCTTCAGATTATTCATGAACTCCCGGAGAATATTATGGTGATTCTCTCTTATTTACAGAATATTTCATCATAATATATTCAATTATCATGTATAAATGTTTGACCTGCGCAAGATTTGTGATGCGAATCACACAAATCATCGTAATATTTATTATAAAAACCTTATCAAACATTTATAATTGGTGCACATATAAAAAAAGACGCCCCGAAACTTCGTGGCGGGATTTCGGTCGAGATGACAAATAAATTCTCCCCTTCTCTCTTTTCCCCTCTTCATTTCCGGGCGACTCCAGCATGCCATCCATAGCTTCAGCGAAGGATGGAGTCGCCCCTACTTTTATCTTTATACTTTATTCTTTAATCTTCGCTTTAGAGTATTTCAAAAATTCGATTCTCCTCGACTCTCACCATCGCGACATATCAACAATTCGTGTAATTTGAGATCTCTCCACTGCATCCCGACCCCGAAACTTCGTGGCGGGATTTCGGTCGAGATGACAAATAAATTCTCCCCTTCTCTCTTTTCCCCTCTTCATTTCCGGGCGACTCCAGCATGCCATCCATAGCTTCAGCGAAGGATGGAGTCGCCCCTACTTTTATCTTTATACTTTATTCTTTTATCTTCTCTTTAAAGATCATTCAAAGGATTCAGTAAAAAATCGATCAAGTTAATTCTTTTTATACCGTCTTTATCTCCTCCCCATATTTTATCCATAGATAATACAATTTTCGGATAATTATCGTTGATCTTTAATAAAGGTCGGAACTCTCTTTCAACTGTTTCTTTTCCTGAAAGTAAATATGTAACTTGAAAGTATATTTTTTCATTATTCTTTTGGGCTATAAAATCCACTTCATAACTATCTAGCTTACCAATCGTGACCCTATACCCCCTTCGTAAAAGCTCGATATAAACAATATTTTCAAGCAACATAGAAATATCATCATATCTATAGCCTAAAACACTATGTCTTATACCAGAGTCTGAAGAATAATATTTTTCATATATCTCCAAATGCTTCTTTCCTTTAATATCATAACGCTGGGCCTTAAACGTAAGAAAGGCATCATTTAAAAAGGAAATGTAATTTTGAACGGTATCAACACTTACCTTAATATTTTGAGACTTTATGTAATCTGAAATTCTTTTTGCCGATGTTATATTGCCAATATTATCAAATACAAATGAGGCGATCCTTTCAAATAAACTCACATCTCGAATAGCATATCTTGCAACAATATCTTTTAACAAAATAGTATTATATATTGAGTTAATGTATTGAAATATAATCTCATCCACCAAAGGCAGATTATGAATACCGGGTAAACCACCGTATTTTAGGTAGAGTTGAAATTCATCCTCAATCACAAGAGCTTTTTCTCCCCGAAAAGTTAAAAACTCTTTAAAACTCAGTGGGTACATTGAAATAAGCACATACCTCCCTGTTAAAAGGGTCGCCAGTTCTGAAGATAGCATTCGGGAATTTGATCCTGTTATATATATATCAATTATTCCTTCGGCTAAAAATGACGTGATAGCTTTTTCCCAATCTTTGATTTCTTGTATTTCATCAATAAACAGATATTTCTTTTCGCTATTGTCTGATAGCTTTTCTTTGACATATAGATTTAATACGGAATAATCTTTAATGAATTCAAATTCCAGTAATTCTTTGTTGATATATAAAATATTACTCTCCAAAACTCCTTTATCAACAAACCTTTTGATTAGTAATGTCATAAAAGTGCTCTTTCCACACCTTCTAATACCCGATATAACTTTTATTATAGGCTTATCAATATAAGGAGCAATTTCTTTATAGATTTCATTTCGTTCAATCATCTTATCTCTCCATGTTTCCTTTATACTCGAATCTTTTAAAGATTAGTGTTATTTATTATACTATGCAAGAATTATTCTGTTATTATTGCTTTTCTTCGACTATAGTCGAAACTTATATTTTTCTCTAGATATTGTACGGGAGGCTCTTGCATGCCGACCGAAGCTTCAGCGAAGGATGGAGCCTCCCTCTTCATTTCTGGGCGACTCCAGCATGCCATCCATAGCTTCAGCGAAGGATGGAGTCGCCCCTACTTTTATCTTTATACTTTATTCTTTAATCTTCGCTTTAGAGTATTTCAAAAATTAAATCCTCTTTGACGGTCATCATCGCGACATATCAACAATTCGTGTAGTTTGAGATCTCTCCACTGCATCCCGGCCCCGAAGCTTCGTGGCGGGATTTTGGTCGAGATGACAATCTGCGGAAGGACGAGCTGGCAGGTCTATTACGTCGCCCCTACTTTAATCTTTATACTTTATTCTTTTATCTTCTCTTTAAAGATCTCCTCCCAGCGACCACAGCCATCTCGGACTGGAAAATCCATCCCCGTTATATTCCCAAGCGCAATCGATACGCAAGAGAGCAAAACCGAGATAGACCCGTATGCCCACCCCGACGGAACCGATCATATCTTCCCAGGTATTGCCGATCATCCAGGCACCATTTTCTACTAATTGCAAGCTATCGGACCAGGCGACTCCCACATCGGCGAACAATACGCCGCGGACCTGGAAGAACTGGACCGGCGGCAATCCGAATTTTGCATATTCGATGAAAGGAAATCTCAATTCCGCATTGAAGAGCATGAATTTATCACCCCAGGTCTGGAACAAGGTAGCTCCGCGCACCGGCATGATATATTCGCTTAAATAATACATACTCAGTTGCTCTGAAAAGCTGTCGCCGTTATTGCCAAAGATCGGCGCATTGGGATTATAGACGTAGTTGATCCAATTGTCGATACCACCCAATAAGAAGGTCTGCGGGTTGGGTCCAAAAGAGGCCCCGCCGTTAAAACGGAAGGCCAAATGATAATTGTTCGTGATCTTAAAATATTGACGGAAATCCAGTTTCGCCGTGTAAAATTCCGGTGTTTCGGCCGTTATTTTGGGTGACATGTCCAGACTGAGCCGGTAGCGACTGCCATCCATGGGCCCGGTATAAGAAAAGATGGTATTGTCTTTGACCAGAGCCAGTTCCGTGCGAAATTCATGGATATCTTCGTCGTACAGTGCCGCAATAGCCGGATCATCCAGAAGGTCCCGCTTCACATAATAATATGAATTGTTCAACTCGATACGATGATATTTATTGATGGGATAATCGACCATAAAATTCACACTTCTATTGGTATAACGGGTCACAAAATAACCAAAAGGATTGGTCTCTGATACTTCTCCGGGAATATAGGTGGCATAATTATCCGATTGGTTCATGACGATCAATCCAAAATTCGTTCGATAACGACGATAATAATAAGCCAAGGCATAATCTGAATTTTGCAGGTCGATGTAAAGATCGGTCCCGATATAGACCTGATGATCGCCCATCACATCCGAGAACATGAAAGTTGCCTGGCCCTGAACACCATAAAAAGTAGAATAACCAAATTGGCTATCCACAAGATCTAGTGAGAACATGGTTTTATAGGGTTTATCTATATAAGAGCCGGAATCGTCAATGATCTCCGTACTATCCAAGGCGACGATCTGTGAATCAGGTGATTCCATGCCATAAGCGTACTGGGGGACAAAAACGTAATCTGCATAATCCGAAACACGTTGAACTTCATCATCGCCTTTAACAATTCGAACTTTTTCTTCTTCAGGTTTGACATCTTCCGCTAAACGTCTTATTCGCTCCTTTTTCATTGTCACTTCCGTGATATCAAAAGGCTTGTCGATGGATTCAGTCATATAACGTGTTTTATGCAGTTCTTTTTCTTCCACCCCAAATGGATCATTCATCCTAAAAATATCCCAGCCGTAATCTTTAAAAGCACAGAAGATCAGATTCTCCCCGGTAAGATCAAGATTTAAGTGAAATATACCGCCCACTACATTAGTTATGGGATAAGCATCGCCCTCATTTGGCTGTATGTAAATATTATTGATCCCGTTGGCATCGGAGGTATACACAAATCCTCGTCCCTGAGGATCCATGTAGGGGTAATTTTCATCATAGTTCGTATGCGTTTCCGCGGTCTTTATTTTTGATTCGACATTCACCATATAGATATCACGCTGATAGGGATGACGTCCGTCGCGAACATCTTTGGATTTTAAACGCTCGCTGATATAAACAATATGTTTGCCGTCGGGGGCCCACTGCGGATTCTCATCCCCTTGTGTATCTTGGGTCAAGTTGACAAGGATCCCATCCTGCAGGTTATACATAAAAATATCGCTCTGTTCACCGTTGTGACCGGAAAAGGCAATAATATGATTGTCTGTTGGGTGATAAGCCGCAGAGAACACGCCTTGTAATTCCGGCATAGGATAGAATTCTTGTTTTCCACTTCTCACGTCCACAACCACCAGGGCATCATGCTGGCCAGTCTTGGCTGCAAATACAATATTTTTTGAGTCAGCGGACCAGGAAATACCGGGTGACATCCATTTCAGTTCTTCAAGATTGGCTTTTCGCTGACCTTTTACCAGACGTTTCATGCGTTTTCCGTCCTGAACATCCATTAAATATATATCCGCGTAACCCTTTCTATCACTCAGGAAAGCAATACGACTTCCCGAAGGTGAAATAGCCGGAGCAATGTTCTGAATATTTCTCATTTTTTTATGATCGGTCAAACGAACAGATATTTCGTGAATGTCTTCACTTACACTGATATCGGGCCAGTATATTTTTTTAAGGTAGTGATGCCATTCTTCCGTAAACTCTTCTTTTGACATATTAAATGTGTACTTTATCCCTTTTTCGACATCAAGGTAAATTTTTAGTTTGGTATAAAATTCAGTTAGTTTTTGATACCCATAGGTCTCACGGATAAATTTGAAAATGCTTTGTCCACCTTTGTAGGCATAATAACCTGTCAAAGCCTCAAGAGGATAAGCTTCAAATTGACTGTTATAGGTAAAATCGCGCATGAACATATCGGCTTCCGTATCCCAACGCGAGGATTCATATTCAGCGCTTCCTTCCGCCAACCAGAGCGGGATATTCAGTCTTACAGCCCCGGAAATAATGGATTGAATGCTGCCGCTGTAATAGAGATCGTTCATAAAAGCATGTAAAAGCTCGTGGTGGATCACATGACGAAAATCGCTATAAGATCCCTCAAAAGGAACGACTACACGATTCTTGAACAACTCGGTAAAACCACCGACTCCTTCGGGCATATAAGAATTAGTCGTATTAGTTTGTTGAAAATCATTATGACTATCATAAACAATAATGGCATAGCGTTTTTTTAGATCCCAGTCAAGAAGCGTGGAAAGGGATTCATAGGAAGATTCTGCAGTTTGCGCACAAAAATCTGAAATAGTTTTATTTTCACCATTGAAGTAGATATTAAAGTGTTTGCTTTGAATAAAATTCCAGTCAAACACATCATATTGAACTTTATTTTGTCCAAATTGCGCAAAAGAAAGGTTAAAAACCAAAAGTATCAATATGAATATGTGTCGTAATAATTTCATGATTTTCACTTTATCTTGCTTCCTAACTACAGGATATGGAAATTGTTTCTTGCTTTTTATTTTGCGAGTTCTTCTTCAAGAATTTCTCTAATCTCGGCATGGATCTCTTCAATACTGCGATTACCATCAATAAGTTTGCAACGATCGGGTTCCTGTTCAGCAAGAATAAGATAACCCCGACGGACTCGTCCTCTAAATTCCCGACTTTCACATTCAAGTCTATCGGCTATCCCGATTCGTTGATCAGATACATCAAGATTGGTATCAATAATAAAGGTTAAGTCAGGAATAAGTTCATGTGCGCCGATCATATTTAATTTATTGATCAGATCAAGCGGTATTTCTCGTCCATAACCCTGATAGGCTGTGGTGGAATCATAAAAACGATCGGATACAACAACACCGCCTTTTTCAAGGTGAGGTTTTATTACTTCTGAAACAAGCTGAGAACGGGCAGCGGCATAAAGCAATAATTCTGTACGGGAATTCATTTCCATATGTTCTTTATTCAATAATACTGAACGAACTGCATTTCCAATGGGCGTATGTCCGGGATCAAAACAGTGCAGTACTTCATGATCTTTAGAGAGAAATTCCACGCATCGTTTTGCTTGCTTGCTTTTTCCTGAACCGTCAATGCCTTCAAAAGTAATGAACATGTGTATCCCGTTTTTTATATTTGCTTAATTTATAAAATTTGTGTTTGAAAAGAAAGACGATTATCATATAAGACGTAAAGACCTTCCGGCTGGTGTCCGAACGTAGAGAGGATCTGCCGGATGGTCGGAAAAGAATGAAGAGGAGAGTGGGAGAAAGGGAGAAGAGGAGACAAAAGACCCTTCTTTGCTACCCCAAAGCGTCGGGGCGAAGGGCAGGCTCTACTTCCCCGCCGGCTGGGATACGTAGAGCAATCGTAAGTCCCGTAGGGACGATAGCTTTGTAGAAATGTAGTCACATAAAAAACATAAGCTCCCTATGAGCGGAACAAAATCAATTGATAATTAATCCCCCTACGCTCTGTGAGCTTCGGAGGACAGGTAAAGGACAATTGACAATTACGTGAATCGTAAGACGTGAACCATAAGACGTGAACCGGCAGGCATGAGACGTAAATCATTAACCCCGAGCTTGTCGCCTGTCGGCCGTAGCTTTAGCGTAGGCTGGAGGGGTTGAACTTTAAATAACCCGGGATGGAATCCCGGGACCTTGAAAACTTAATAAATCACAACCCTGAGTTTATCGCCTGCCTGGCGTAGCCTTGGCGAAGATTGGAGGGGTTGAACATGATAATTTGAAATTAGCGCATATTAATTCTCTGTGACATGACACTCAGAGAGATCCTGAACATCGGTATCCACCCCCGATGTTTCGGGGTTTCAGGATGACTAAGAAAGTGGGGTACGAGTTCAACATTCGTTGTGAGACATAAAACGTTAGTCCCGTAGGGACGATAGCTTTGTAGTTTATCAGTTCAATTTAAATCATCAGCTCCGTAGGAGCGGAACAAAATCAATTGATAATTAATAAAGGACAATTGACAATTACGTGAACCGTGAAACATAAAACGCGATCCGTAATAGTCTAATGTCATTTCGACCGAAGTGAGTACACTGAAAGTGGATGAGCGAAGCGGAGAAATCTCAAACTCATTATTATTGAACGATTAATTTGAGATCTCTCCACTACACTGCGTTCCGGTCGAGATGACATAAAATCTTATATGTAAAGAATATTACCTGTGATCTTTTACCGTTTACTGTTCCCCAACCTCACAATGCACGATCTCACCAAAATATATGCGATGGAAATCCGTCTGACCTGTGTATTTGGACATAATGCTTTTATCCAAGAAGTGTTGTTCATCCATATCCTGCCAATACATTTTTTTGCAGGCAAGGATCAGGTTCGCTTCAGCAAAACCCGGCGCATCCACCCCGGGGACGGCAATAGGTGTCAATCCGGCAACAATATGTTTATCGGCGACATCACGACCGGAGGTAGACCCTAGATAAGACAGAGCTTTTTTTTGATCTTTTGGAAATCGACACAATGTAAAGGTATCGTATTTGTCCATGAACTCCATTGTATAGCGCGAAGGTCTGACCACAACTTGAGCAAAGGGTTTGTTCCACATGCATCCGATACTTCCCCAAGCAACGGTCATCGTGTTGAAATCATGATTTTTAAAATTTCCGGCTGTCAGTAAAAACCATTCGTTTTCCCAAACAGAAAATGGTTTAAGCGTCAACTCTTTGATCTTAATCTTCGTTCTTTGCATTATTATCTCCCTTTTCAAAAAAATAGTAACATTTTTTTACATTTAAAATTAAATTCTCGGCAACTAACGAATAAATAGGAGTTCCAATGGCACAACAAGAACTGAATTACGTATGCCCCAAATGCGGCAGTCGCAAATATGAGCTGGATGAAATTCGCACCACCGGTGGCGGACTGAGTAAATTACTGGATGTTCAAAACAAGAAATTTACCGTCGTTAGCTGCGAAAAATGTAAATATTCCGAACTTTATAAAGCCAATACCAGTATGCTGGGTAATATCTTTGATCTTTTTATCGGAGGCTAGAAACAATTGACAATTGACAGTTGACAAAGGACAATTGACAATTGGTGTTGTTAAATGTAGGGAACAGGCATCATTCTTCGCTAAAGCTACGAACGACAAGTGCCTGTTCCTTTTACTTTGTGCTTGAAAATATATGTTTGAGTGAAAAAGTGCCAACCGTAATACCGCCCCGATTACCAAGACCAAAACAAGTATTATTTTACTAAAATCGGATTTACAG
>CAYNBL010000089.1:0-9842 GCA_964395205.1 uncultured bacterium
CAAACTTACTTTCAGGATTCGCTATTTTCAGTCATAAAACTTGAAACAGATTCCATGTTCACGGATTTGTTAGGTGAAATTTCAATTAAAAATGTTGAGATTGATTCACTACAGAACGTCCTGAGTATTCAAAGCATTTATATTGATAGCCTGATCGCTGATGTAGATACCTTGCAAGCATTGAAAACGCGTTTTAAAGATACTGACTATTCTATGTTCGATTTTTCGCGTATTCAAACCAATCTTGATTCGCTGATAATAAATCAAAAACATCTTTCACGTGAATTGCAATACATGATCCGTGACCTGAATCTCATCGAGCGTAATCTCATGGATATCATGAACTATTCTATGAATTCATTAAAAACGAATTTGCAAGCCTCAAATATGATGATGCAGCGTTCACTTTACAAAAACAGTGCCACCGCTTATAAAATGGTCATGGTTTACCTTATGACCAATGCCTCCACAGATCCCAATAAGCTTCTAAGCTATATTGATTCAGTTTATGCCATGGGGAATGCCCTGGATACGGTTAAAGTTCAATTTGGGAGTCCGGCAATTCAAGATACAGTAGGGAGTAAGGAGTAGGGAGAAGAGAGTAAATATTTTCAAAAATGTAGGGGCTAGACATGTCGAGCCCTTTTTATTTTATGTTACAAAAAAATTGAAAAGCTTAAATTCGAAGATTGATAGGCGAGGAAAAGGAACTGTCATCTTGAGCCCCGAAGCATCGGAGTAGAAAGATCAATTCATGGTGCCAAATATTTAGTCATCCTGTCCGTCAGCTGACGGATCAGGATCTCTTTGTGGTCATGAGTCAGTATGCATTATAGTGAAATATGTAATTTGAGATTTCTCCACTTCGGTCGAAATGACAACATAAAAAAAAGACGCGATCTCTCACGTCTTTAATTTTATTGTTCACCAGTTACCAGTCACCAGTCACTAATTACCAATCCCCATTTCTTTTATGATCCAATCCGCTCCTGCGAATTTTTCTGTGATATAGAGAATGTAACGGATATCAACACCAATGGTTCGCTGGATCTTGGACTGGAACATCCAGTCGCTGGTCATGGCTTCGTAATTTCCGTCAAATGCAAGACCGATCAATTCACCGTTTCGGTTCATAATAGATGAGCCGCTGTTACCGTTCGTAATATCGGTAGTCAAAAGGAAGCACGATGGTACATCATTCAATTCAGGATCAATCCATTGACCAAGATCTTTGATATTGCCGATCTCAGGAGGCATATTAAATGGATAAATATCGGTGTTTTTAGCTATCATTCCCGAGAGAGTGGTAAAAGGTTCATAATAAACGGCATCACGGGGAGAGTATCCTTCAACAGTTCCGTAGGTAAAGCGCATTGTTCCGCTTGCATCCGGGTATTGAGGAGCTCTAGTGTAGATTGCCAGTAATTCCATATATTGCTCACGAAGATCGTTCATGCGTGCGGACCAGTTTCTTAAGCGCTCTTTTTTCTCGAATTTAGGTGCGTAAAGTGAAACGGCAAGCTGAATGATAGGATCGTCAAGTCCTTCGATCTGAGAAGCGCGCATAGAAAATAGGCGTTCAACATAATCGGGATCATCAAGCTTGGTTTTGTTATAAGCATTTACGACCCAGCTATCAGGATCCTTAGGTAGATCAAAGTAATAGAATCCATCCGGAGCCGCAGCAGCTTTGTTCAAGGCATAAGCAAGGGCTTTTTGATCGTAGGGCGCATAATAACTGTAAAAGCGATACTGTATTTTTTCGATGTATTCTCTAACGCGTTTTTCGGAGAAATCGGGATCACGGTCAGCTTCCGGTTTAGCACGTTCCCGTGCAACTTCATAAGCATAATTGGCTAAGTAAAAAAGAGTACCGCTATAATACCCAAAACCATCAAGAATACTATCGTAAGTATAGAAATTTCCTTTTTCCTTCAATAGTGCGGGCATTTCGTTAAAAAGGTGAGCAAAGCGTTTCTTTAGTTTTTTATCCTTGTTTGCAAATTCTTTTAAAGCACTTTCTTCGGCTTTCTTTTCAATGATAAAATGACTTTTGGTGAAGCCGTCTATATTTCCCTGATATTTCTTCATAAAGTTGTTTAAACTGGCATGTCTACTTGATAGACGGATTTTAGCCTGAGGGTCCTCTTGAAATAATTTCTCCATGATAGCCAGAAGGTCATTATTTCTGGCTATATAAGGCAAGTATTTTTTATTTACGTTATATTCAATATCAGCCGCTGTACGGTAACGGGTGGTGACACCCGGAAAACCGATAATAAAAGTGGGATCTCCAACAGAAAGGTCTTCCGTGCTGACTTTTAGCCATGTATCAACATTTAAAGGAATATTTTCAGGAGCATATCGGGCAGACATACTGTCCGGTCCCATGTAAACGCGGTAAAAAGTAAAATCACCTGTGTGACGCGGCCACATCCAGTTATCAATATCGCCGCCGTACTTTCCAATCGATTCGGGTGGTGCATAAACGATGCGAACATCATGATATTTGGTAAAGACATATTTGCGGTATTCGCGACCCTCAAAGAGCTTGGCGATCTTGCAATAGATGTCATCTTGATTATTTTCCGTTTCTTCAATGATGTCGCGGATCTTTTTCTTGATCAAAGTTTCACGTTCGGTTAGATCAGCCGCTTTTCTTGCAGCTTTAAATACATCCTTAGACACATCTTCAATTGAGGTCAGTACATAGGCATACTGTCCCGGGGCAGGAAGTTCCTGAGTCTGATCGGTGGCCAAAAAACCATCTTTGATATAATCAATACCATCACGGGCTGAAGATCGCTGCAATGATCCGTACGCACAGTGATGATTCGTAAGAACAAGTCCCTGTGGTGATACAAAGGCTGCCGAACATCCACCTAACGAGACAATGGCATTGTGAATACTGGCATTTTCCTGATCGTAGATCGCTTCGGCAGGTATATTGAATCCCCTGTCTTCAAGATCAATATCCTTGATCTGCGACATAAGCCACATGCCCTCATCGGCAAAGATCAGTGAAATACTTAGTAAAAAAATCGTGATTGAACGCTTGAACATATATTAACTCCTTATTCCCAACAGTGCGTAATATAATTATTTTCAATATTAATGTGAAAGGATTATATAAATATATCATCTATGGGTTCGTCAGAATGTATTCTGGCATTTAAGATCATTTTTGCCGAATGAGCACATTCGTTTTCTAGTTGCGTCTTCCAATCACCTTCATTCAGGGATGTGATCCCCAATTTCAAGCTCTTTCCCTCAAATTCAATAAAGGCTTTTATATGAGCTATGATCCGGGGTGTACCTGAAAGTCGATCAAGCATGATAGCAATAATGTTTTGAATATCATCAAATACATTATTTTCGCTCTCTAATTCGTAAACTTTTTCCATCCATTTCAAGCGCTTTAGCGCGCGTTGATGGAGGTCGGTATCTAGGCCTGAATCTCTCATCTCCGATACTTTTAATGCAGAGATATTTTTATACCAATTCTGAATATCTTCAGTGGAAAATGCAGACTGGAAAAGATATTTCTTATCTGAATATTTCGCTTCAATCATACTTTTTATTTCAAGAATATATTCAGAAGAGAGTAGGTCTATCTTATTGATAATAAGTAAGTCAGCTTCATTAAGCTGACCCTTGAATGTAGCGCAGACACTGTCGGAAAAAGGAAGTGCTTCATCTCTGAGCAGCCGCAGGAATAAACGTGCATCAACTAATGCCGTCAATGAAGATGGCGTGTATATGGAGGAATCTAACAAGGGTTGTAAAACAGTTCCGACAAGGTTGCCCGCCGAACCGATCGACTCGGCAAATACTACATCGGGATCTACCGTATTGCATAGTTCATCCAGTTGTTTTACAAAGTTCTGATAATTGGAACAAAAACAACCGGATTGTACCTCCATAGCCGGAATATCTGAGGCACGTATAAATGCAGTATCAACGAGATATTTACCCTGATCATTGGTAATCACAGCGACTTTTTTGCCTTCTTGCATTAAATGTTTACAAAGCGTGATAATGGAAGTGGTCTTGCCACTGCCTAGGAATCCTGAAACAAGATGAAGTTCCATGTTTATACCAATGTTTTTATATATGCGATGAATTCTTGATGATTTGGAATCATGGATGATACATACAATTCGCCGTTAACATAGATAGAGGGCAGGTTTTTAACACCAAGTTTCTTTACCCGCGCCACATTTTCTATTTCTGTGATCTTGTACTCAATGACTTCGATCTTATCATCAAAGGTATCGTAAAGACGTGTTGCAGACTGTTTTAAATAGCCACATGCGGCACAAGAAGCCGAATCAACTGTAAAAACCTCTATCAAAGGTTTGGGTAAATTCTCATAATTGGGAAGTTCAATATTTATATCAAGCTCTTCTTTGGTGTAATTTTCCAACATTTTCTTGTAAGAATCAGGGTTTCGGAGAGCATCCATGATGCCGACCGTATTTTCTACCGGTGTATCATAGGGCATATCACATCCCGGTGAAATTATAAGGTGTTCATGATCGACCTTGGTCATAAAATCCACGATAAATTTAACATTATCTTGCTGATTTCCCAAGAGCATGACCGTCGTCAGAGGTATATTTCCTCCAATCACTATCTTGTGGGCATCTGTGATCTTTTTGGCTGCGACCATATCAATATTTTCATCAATAGAGATCATGTCAGGCTGAGTGTGGCACATAACATCCATATTCTTAGTGGCATCACCACAGACGAACAATGACGAAAAGGCACTATTCTTTTTTATATAAGCAAAAAGATCAGTAAGAGGGGCGTGCAGGAATTGCACGAACATCTCGGGGGATATCTGAGAAATGACAGGATCAACGACTGCGATAACATCCATACCGGCAGAAATGTACATATCTGCCATTTTTTTAGCAACTTCAGTGCAATATGCTATCAATTCCTGGACTTTATCTTCTTCGTTGAAAGTATCCATAAAGAGCTCTGATCCACGGAGATGGGTTGCAAGGGTCAAGGGACCGGTGATCAGTCCGTAAAGAGCAGTAGAATCGCCAACCGAAGCCTTCATTCTGTTCATGACATCTAGTACAATGGGGAGTCGACCGTCATTTTCAGTCGGCATTTGAGTAGGAATGGTAAAATCTTCTGCAAGTAGATGAGAGATAACAGATGGGGGACTGTCATCGGCCCACATTAGATCACATCCGAGTATTTCTGCTTCGAGCTGCAGGTCAAAAATAACAGGTTGACCGTCAGGAAGATAGACTTCATGAACTTTCATTAATGATTCATATAATTTATCTGCACTCTGAAGGACTTCAGTGGCATTATAAGCACATAATTTACCTGCATGAACACCTGCAAAAGGCACCCAGGGCAGGGTATCAACAGATCTGCCGGATAGTGTACGATAAATTCGTTCTTTTCCTGTCATAGTGATAGTGATCTCCTCAGAACAACATGCTTATTTTTTGCGATATTTTTTTAATACTTCATTTGCGGTATGAACGATATTTTCATCAAGATCAAAATACGTATTCAAATATTCCAAAGCTTTATCTTCCTGATCGTATTTCTCAATATTCCCTTTACTGCGGATCTGAACATAATTATCGTTGATATAAATGAATTTATCGTCTACAAAACGAGATGCCACGATAGCATTCATATAATTAAAAGAGTCTATCCAGTTTTCTTGGAATTTGCTGTCGCATAAAGGTTCTATATGAAAAGTATAGCGTGTTTTGTGTTGTCCATTTGTAATGGTCTGAAGCTGATATTGACCTTTGTTGATATGTTGTAGTACAAAATCGATGGCACCGTTTTTTTGTATGGTGATGCTGTTTTCTTTAATTTCTATTGGGGTATTAATAAGATAACCGGGATCAATAAGATATTTTTTATCGTTTTCTTCAGCAACGGCAAAGAAATGAGGAAAAGTTCTACGGTGAATATCTGCTTGCACGGGGTAGGCGCGAAATCCCTCGACCGTAAGCGACTTTATAACAAGATTAACAAGAGAAAAACAAGTTCCACCAAAATGAAATTCCTGATGATCTGAAAGAAGCGTCTGACTGTCACGTGGTCGTTTATTTGGATCCATTTCCAGACGTAATATCTTGGATATATTCTCATATGGAATATTTTTTAAGATCGAGAATAATTGAATGTTGTTCATTTTGTCCATGAGGGAATTTAAGTGAAAAAGATCTTTATTCGCAATAATAAAGAGTCTGAAAACTTGAGTCAAGTTTTTGAGACTAATTCTTGTATTAATTCTGTTTTTAGTTGATTAATAAAGCTTGTATTAACAAACTTGAGTCAAGTTGATTTATAAACTTCAGTAAAAACAATGATGCAGATCACAATTATTTACAATTATTATTCAATAACTTGAGCCAAGTTACTAATAAAAAATAAATACTATCTCTGTTTTACCAATAAATTGACACTGAATTTTAAATATAAAATGAAGTTTGCAAATCCAATATAGCCTCATAATATCTATGAAAAATACATAAAAGGTGTTTGAAATATTTTTCCCATTAACTAAATTCAATGCATATGAATAATGAAATTCTTGACGTAATCAAAAAGTACGAAGGTAAGAGGGGTTCCGGCATACCGATATTGCAGGATGTTCAGGCAATTGAGGGCTTTATTTCAAAAGACAGTATCCGCTATATCTCAGAACATACCGGTATTCCTTCAGCCGAATTGTATGGAATAGTTACATTTTATTCCATGTTCCGCTTAAAGCCGCAAGGGCGTCATATTATTCGCGTATGTAAGGGAACTGCTTGTCATGTTTCCGGCGCAGATAACATTGCTTCCATGTTAAATACCCTGTTAAAATTACCTGAAGGTGAAAGTACCACAGAAGATGGTCGCTTTACTTTGGTTGAAGTCGCTTGCCTAGGTTGCTGTTCATTGGCTCCGGTAATTATGGTCAATGAAGATACTTATGGGAAGGTGGCATCTGATAAGCTTGAAAAAATCTTAGATAAATACGAATAAAAATTATGCTAATTAAAGAAATTAAAGTTGGAATGGCAAGCTGTGGTCTGGCTGCCGGTGCGAAAGATGTTTATAACGCTTTCCATGAAGCTTTACCCGAAACGGTAAAGTTAACTAAGACCGCTTGTATTGGTTTTTGTTACGCGGAACCTATGGTGGAGACTATCGATGATGAAGGTGTCAGCCGCTTTTACGGGTATCTTTCTTCTAAAGATGCCGAAGCGTTCGCAAAGCATGAGCCTCCGCAAAAAAAACTGATCATATCGCAAAAAGAAGACGCTCCAGGAAATGAAAAGTTGGCTCGTCAAGTTCGTATTGCAACCAGAAATTCCGGAATGATAGATCCCGATAAGATCGACCAATATGTAGCTCGTGATGGTTACACGGCTCTCAAGAAAGTTTGCACACAAATGGATAGGCAAACTGTGATTGATGAAGTCAAGAATTCAGGACTTCGCGGTAGAGGTGGTGCGGGTTTTTCTACGGGACTAAAATGGCAATTTGCCAAAGATGCTCCTGGAGATAAAAAATACATTATTTGTAATGCAGATGAAGGTGACCCTGGTGCTTTTATGGATAGGAATCTCCTTGAGTCCGATCCTCATGCTGTTTTGGAAGGTATGGCAATTTGTGCTTTTTCCGTTGGAGCCGATGAAGGTTATATCTATTGCCGCGCAGAGTATCCGCTGGCAGTTCGCAGATTGAAAAAATCCATTAAGGATGCAGAAAAGAGGGGCTTTCTCGGTAACCATATTTATGGAAGCGATTTTTCACTTCACTTAAAGCTTAAAGAAGGTGCAGGCGCATTTGTTTGTGGTGAAGAGACAGCTCTGATAGCATCTATAGAAGGTAAACGTGGAATGCCGCGATTAAGACCGCCATTTCCGGCACAATCCGGTATCTGGAAGAAGCCGACGAACAATAATAATGTTGAAACCTATGCCAATATTGCATGGATCATTAATCATGGTGCTGATGCATACGCTGCTTATGGAACAGAAAAAAGCAAAGGAACCAAGGTCTTTGCTCTCGCCGGGAAGGTTAAAGAACCTGGTTTGGTGGAAGTTCCCATGGGAACAACACTTCGTGAGATCATTTTCGATATAGGCGGCGGAATCAAAGATGACCGGTCATTCAAAGCTGTTCAGCTTGGCGGTCCGTCTGGTGGTTGTGTGCCGGAATATTTATTGGATACGTCTGTAGATTACGATTCTATTGCAAAGATCGGTGCTATTATGGGTTCCGGTGGTATGGTGGTTATGGATGATACGACTTGTATGATCAATATCGCCTCATTTTTTCTTAATTTTACCCAGAACGAATCCTGCGGTAAATGTACTTTCTGCCGCATCGGTACCAAACGCATGCTGGAAATCCTGCGAAGGATACAGGCAGGCAAGGGCGAAATGGAGGATATTGAAACACTTCATGAATTATCGGAACAAATCATTAACTCTTCCTTATGCGGATTGGGGAAAACAGCGCCAAATCCCGTGCTTTCAACATTAAAATATTTCAAAGATGAATATTTAGCACATATTAATGAAAAGAAATGTCCGGCGGGTGTTTGCCGTGATCTGGTAAATTTCAATATTGATCCTGAAGCGTGTACAGGTTGTACGCTTTGCTCCCGGAAATGTCCGGTTAATGCAATTGAAGGTGTTGTTAAAGGACCACACAAGATCGATCAGGATAAATGTATCTCATGTGGAGCATGTTTTGAGGCATGTAAATTTGATGCGGTTATACGATCATAATAATTTTAAAAAAACAAATAGATACTATGCATATTTTACTCAACAATAATAAAGTTTCTTGCAAAGAAGACCAGACAATTCTTGAAGTCGCTCGCGAAAACGGAATAATCATTCCCACTCTTTGTCATGAGCCTGAACTTGATGCTTACGGTTCATGCTGGGTATGCTCAGTGAAAGTAGAAGGCATAAACGGTTTTGTGACATCTTGCGGAACGAAAGTCCGTGACGGTATGTCGGTCACTACCGATTCACCCGAAGTTAAAAAAGCGCGTAAAACAGCTTTGGAGCTTTTACTCTCGGATCATTATGCTGACTGTGAAGCGCCCTGCAAGATCGCCTGTCCGGATCATGTGGATATTCAGGCTTACGTTTCTTTGATAGCGAATGGCAAATTCAAAGAAGCTGTTGAAGTAATCAGAAATAATTTACCTCTACCTCTGTCGGTCGGACGTGTTTGTCCCGCTTTTTGTGAAATGGAATGCCGCAGAACTCTGGTAGATGATTCCGTAGCCATTCGACAGTTAAAACGTTGTGCGGGCGATTTGGAATTGGATGAAGATTGGTGCTTCTTACACGATAAAAAACCGGATAAAAATAAAAAAATAGCCATTATTGGTGCCGGACCTGCCGGCTTGACCTGTGGATATTATTTGAGCACGGAAGGCTATGAAGTCCATATTTATGAATCGTCACCCCAAGGCGGAGGCTGGTTAAGATATGGGATTCCCGAATATAGATTACCTAAAGCTATTCTTGACCGTGAAATTGAGATCATGTGCAAGAACGGTATGCAGATACATTACAATACTGAAATGGGGAAAGACGTTTTTCTTGCTGATCTTTCCAAAGATAATGATGCCGTATTTATTGGTATCGGAGCTCAATTAGCGTCTCCGATGAGAGCAAAAGGCGCGGATATTGAAGGCTGCCTTCTGGGTGTGGATTATCTTAGGGCGGTTGCTATGGATCAGACCCCGGATATCGGCAAAAAGGTTGGGATCATCGGAGCCGGAGATGTTGCCATCGACTGTGCGAGAACTGCTTTGAGAAGCGGAGCAGATG
>CAYNBL010000090.1:0-9831 GCA_964395205.1 uncultured bacterium
CTGGTCTTGCAATGCAATCATTTCCGGGTCATTGATCTGGGCGTGATGGTCCCGCCCGAAAAAATTTACGAAGCGGTTGTTGAACACAAAGCCGATATGCTGGGATTGAGCGGATTGATCACACCGTCGCTGACTGAAATGGCCATCGTGTGCGCTCAATTTGAAAAAGCGGGATTGACCGTTCCCATTATGATCGGGGGCGCGACCACGTCTGAGGCTCATACCGCAACTCGACTGGCTCCACATTACCCGGGTCGTGTCGTTTATTCATCGGATGCCTCTCATTCCGTTTCGCTCGCGCTAAAACTTGCGTCCAAGAATTCAGATGAATTTCTCAAGAAAACCCAAGAACGTTACCAAAAACTCAGTGAAAAAGCTGAAGATAAAGAGCGAACATTATTAGATCCGGATAAAGCGCGAAAAATAAAACATAAGAAATCAAACGCTTCACCCAAACCGGAAAATTATGGTATCCGGGTTGTTGAAGATATTCCGCTTGCCGATATTATTCCCCTCATCAATTGGAAAATGCTGGCACTGGCCTGGCAGGTAAAACCCAATTCCGATGAAGCAAAAAGAATTAAAAAGGATGCTATCTCCTTACTGTATGATGATGATTCTCGCCAGGTATTTGAACATGCCTTAGGCGCTGTTGTCGGACTTTTCCCGGCTTACAGTAAGAATGAAGATGTACACCTGCTGGATGAAAATAATAAAGAATTAGCCACCTTATATTTCTTGCGTCAGCAGGAGATCAATAAAAATAATAAAGCATTGTCGCTTGCGGATTATGTAGCGTCATCGGATGATACGGTTGGACTATTTGTTGCATCCGCTGGAAAAGGGATCAATGTTTTATCCGGGAGATTTCACGACGACGATGATGAATACCGGGCTTTGCTCGTCAGCATGTTGGCCGATCGTTTGGCTGAAGCATTGAGTGAATATTTACATCAGCGATTGAACACCGAATGGTGGAAAACGGGCCAAACGATCATTCGACCGGCAAACGGTTATCCATCGGCACCCGATCACTCTGAAAAAAAGACCATCTTTATATTATTAGATGCGGAAAAGCATCTTGGAATAAAATTGACAGAAAGTTTTGCCATGGATCCGGTGTCCTCTGTCTGCGGCTATTATTTTGCCGACAAAGATCCACATTATTTTTCACTTGGCGCGATCTCGAATGAACAGTTTGAGAAATATGCCGAGAGGAAAGGCAAAGACATTGAAGAATTGAAGAAAGTTTTTGCAGGCACCTTGAATAAAGGGCAAAAATAATATAGAAAGTAGTAGAGACGCGATGCATCGCGTCTTTACAATAAAATATAAAGTTGATATATCCAGTGAAAGCTGAGGCGCGTCATCCTGAAAAATCTGCGTAGCAGATTTATTCAGCCCCGCCAGCTGGCGAGGTCCCAAAGGGAGACCTCGCCGAAATTGACACATTGAAATACATTGATAAATATTAATTTGAGATCTCTCCGCTACGTCCCGATGGGACTTCGGTCGAGATGACAGAAAAAACAGGAAACGATCATGAAAGTCACAGACATCATCAAAAAGGCAAGTAAACCCTTATTCACTTTTGAGCTCTTACCACCGCTCAAGGGGCATACATTAGATGCCATAAATGACGCCATTGAGGCCATGTTGCCTTATGATCCGGCATACATTAATATTACCAGCCATCAGCAAGAAGTGATTTATGTGGATCGCCCGGATGGCTTGGTGGAGCGCCGGACAGTCAGAAAACGTCCGGGTACGGTTGCCATGTCAGCAGCGACACAATTCAAATACAATATTCCCGTTATTCCTCACTTGATCTGCGGAGGAAAATCCAAAGACCAGCTGGAAGATCAATTGATCGAATTGAATTTTTTGGGAATTGATAATGTATTTGCCCTTCGTGGCGATCCGCCTCATGAGGAGCGTCGTTTTGTCGCGCATCAGGGTGGTTATGACCATACGGATGGACTGGTTAAGCAAATTTCTGATTTTAACAGCGGAAAATATCTGGATCCGACCTTGAAAGATCCGACTCCCGGTGATTTTTGTATTGGGGTTGCCGGCTATCCCGAGAAGCATTTTGAAGCACCGAACTTAGATCAGGATATCGCGATGCTCAAAAAGAAAGTGGATGCCGGTGCGGATTATATCGTGACCCAAATGTTCTTTATCAATGATCATTACTTCTCATTTGTCGATAAATGCCGCGAAGCAGGTATCACAGTTCCCATTATTCCGGGGATCAAACCGATACGACGCAGAAAAGATATCGATTTTTTACCGCAAACCTTTCATATTGATCTGCCCGCTGATCTGGTCAAAGATGTTGCGGCATGTGACAGTTTGGCCGCGATCAAAGATGTCGGCGTTGAATTCTGTAAAGATCAGGTCCATGAACTCCTTAAAGCCAAAGTCCCCGGTGTGCATTTTTACAGCGAGGGCAGGGCGGAGCAGATCACGCAAGTAATAAAAGATACTTTTTAAATAAACCTTCCGGCTGGAGCCGTCAGCAGACGGACTGCCGGATGGTCGGAAAATTCTAATATAAATTTCGACCAGTCTTAAACTATTAAACTTCTTTCTGCAACATGAATAGATCTCTCCACTTCGTCCATCGACGATGAACTCCGGTCGAGATGACATGTTTTCTTAAACATTAAACAATTTTTAAACTTCTTCAATGATTTTTCAATTATTTTCCCTTCACATTAATTGGATTAATTATTAACTTCCCCCAATGAATAATAAAAATGACAAGATCAAGATATTGATCCAAGAGACCAAAGGTCCAACCAAAAAGAAGATAAAGAAAAAGCCAATACGCAATCTATTGATCTTTGCGGGTATATTTTCTCTTGCTTGCATTATTGTTGCTATATTGTTTAATTTTGTGGTCATGCCGAAACTGACCAGACATGGACAGGAACGAATTCTTCTTGATGTTCAGGGTTTGAGTTGGGAAGAAGCACGGCATCTGCTTGAGTTGGAAAAATTTACACCGGTGCAAGGAAAATCCATCGCCCGTGACGATATTGAACCCTTTAAGGTGGTTTCGCAAATGCCGCTACCCGGTACACGCGTAAAATTGGGACGACGTGTTTATCTTGATGTCAGTATTCCTTTGGAAAATGTGACCTTTCCCAATCTTACGGGAAAGACACTGCGTTCCGCTGAGATCCTGATGCAGGATAATGATCTCAGTATTGATTCGGTTTCCTACGGATTCTCGGACCTGCCCCGTGAGGTGATCTTTTGGCAATCTATTGAACCCGGGGAATTTGTTCGTCCCGGAAGCGGTGTTCATGTTAAGATCTCTTTGGGCTTGAGCAACTGGGAAGTCCCTAACGTCGTCAATATGAGTTTCGAAGATGCCTACAAAGCCATCAATGATGCCGGCTTGCGTATTGGTACGGTTTCATATCGAGACAGGAATGACCTCTTGCCGAACACGGTGATCTACCAATCTGTTCCCGGCACGACGATACTATCTATCCCGCAACCCATTGATGTCATTGTTTCCCGCTTTAACGAGGAACTGGAAACAGAAGAATAATGCTGACAGCTCAAGAACTTCGCAGACAATTGATCCATACCGCTACGGCAATTATCCCTTTACTCTATTACTTTTTCCCCGATATAGGTCCTCTGACCGGACAGCAATGGGTGATGATCCTATTTATTGTCTTTGGCGGACTATTCGTATTTGCAGACTACTTCCGTCGCCACAGCGATTTTATTCGTAAAGCGTTCATGTTCTTTGTCGGACCCTTTATCAGAGGAGTGGAAGAAGACAAAATGACGGCAGCCTCACGTATCGCCATTACTTTTTTTCTGATTCTGGCGATATTCCCCATTGAAATTTCCGTCCCAGCCTGCATGCTCTTAAGCATCGGCGATTCCGCATCAGGTATTTTCGGTCGGTGGCTGGGCAAACATACTTGGTTTAAACATTATACCATCGAAGGTACACTTGCTTTCATTATAGCAGGGTTGCTCATGTTTATCATCGGCTTTTCCTATATCCCCATCTGGAAAGCACTTATCGTCGTTGTCTTTTGTGCCCTTTTTGAAGGCTTAATGGATCACTTTGATGATAATGTGGTGATACCTATTGCGGCGGCAGTGTTGTTGATGATGCTAGAAATCTGAAGCCAGAATACCTCACACAAAGGCGCAAAGTACACTAAGCCACGAATAACTTTTTTTCCACAAAGAAATAGAAGACACTATGAATATAATATGCCTCTCACACCTGTCCTCCGAAGCTTTAGCGAAGGGGGAAAGGCACAAAGTACCACAAAGAAGAAAATATTATAGCTGCACAAAGCTTAAGAAGTCACGAAGAAGAAATATTAACCCATTGACAAATAGACGTAAGAAGCCTGCCCTCCGTATCCGCCAGCTGGCGGAGTAGAAGGGTCATTCTGAAATCCCGAAGCTTCGGGATCCGGTGGACATCGGGGTTCAGGATCTCTCTGTCAATGTGAATTGGAAAAATAATTAACGAATTAGGTCCTTTCTGCGCACTCGTTTCTTTAACTATTTTAAGAAAAAACGATATTATTTTGATAAAAAAAAGAATAGTCGTTGTAAAAAGTGGTATGGATTGCCAAATAGTCGTTGTATAAAATGGCATATTGTTGTATAATATCATTGAGGTGATAAAAATGTATCGTACTACAATAGAAGAACTTTATAAATGGCAACAAAAGAAAAATAAGAAACCCCTTATTATTCGGGGCGCACGTCAGGTGGGTAAAACCTGGTTGATGAAAGAATTCGGCAAGAAAGTTTACAAGAGAACTGTTTATATTAATTTTGACAATAATGAGCAAATGAAGACGCTATTTAATAGTGATATGGCGATCGATCGGATCATTGTGGGGCTTGAACTTTACACAGGTCAAAAGATTCATCCTCTTGATACATTACTTATTTTTGATGAGATCCAAGAAGTGCCCAAAGCCTTAACCGCCCTTAAATACTTTTATGAAAATGCCCCGCAGTATAATATTATCTGTGCCGGTTCTCTCCTGGGAGTAGCTTTGCATCAGGGTACATCATTCCCGGTAGGTAAAGTTGAATTTTTGGATCTCTATCCCATGTCATTTTCAGAGTTCATGATGGCAATGGGAAAAGATCAATTTGTTGAATTGCTTAAGAAACAGGATTTTGAATTGGCAACAACATTCAATCAAGAATATATAAATTTACTAAAGCACTATTATTATGTGGGCGGCATGCCTGAAGTAGTTGTGAGTTTTGCTGCTAATAGAGATTTCAATGAAGTGCGCGATATACAAGAAGGTATACTTTTAGCTTACGAACAGGACTTCTCCAAGCATGTACCAAATCAAGAAGTGCCTCGCGTTCGGATGTTATGGAATAATATTCCCTCACAACTTTCTAAAGAGAATAAGAAATTTATATATGGTTTAATCAAAGAGGGTGCCAGAGCTAGAAGTTTTGAAACTGCCATGATGTGGTTAAGCGATTGTGGATTAATTCATAAATTATCTCGCGTAAATAAACCCGGGTTACCACTAAAAGCCTATGAAGATCTAAAGGCGTTTAAATTATTTGTTCTTGATGTAGGTCTTCTCTCCTGCATGGTCCGATTGGATCAATCAGTGCTTCTTGATGGCAATAAGCTTTTTAGTGAATTTAAGGGAGCTCTAACAGAGCAGTATGTTATGCAGCAACTTAAGACAAATAAAAATTTGGATACATACTATTGGACAAATGATCGTGGTTCAGCAGAAATAGATTTTATTATTGATACAGGGCCTGAAGTGGTACCTGTAGAAGTTAAAGCATCAACAAATTTACAAGCTAAAAGTCTTAAAATATTTTACGAGAAATTTCAACCCAAAAATTCTATACGTACAGCCATGACAGATTATAAAAAAGAAAGTTGGCTACTGAACTTACCGCTGTGGGCGGTGGAGCAGATAGTTGCCAAGTGAAAAGCAGTACAAGTAATGGTTACATAAATAATGTTGGGAATACGTTTAATAAGTATAAATTGACAACAACCGTACAATAAAAATCATAATAGATTTTGAAAGAAATGAGAGGTGTTTATATGAGTCAAATTTGGCAAACAGTTTTAGCCATCATTGGGAGCGTCGGGGGTGCAGGTGTTATTATTTTAGGTATATCATCATACATAGGTAAACTGTGGGCAGATCGCCTTTTACAAAAGAAAGCTCATGAATTTGATAAGGAGTTAGAGGAACATAAAACAGGACTCTCAATAATAACCGAGAAATATAAGACAGAAGCTGAAAGACTCACTTATATAAGTAAAGTACAATTTGAAACAGAGTATAATATTTATCAAAAAATATTTGAAGCATTATTTGACTTTACGGATTCTTCTAGTAAACTTTTCCCTCGTTTAGATTCGATTCCTATAGATCTTGATGAACAGAAAAAGGAATATAAAAGACGGTATGAATTTTATTGTGAATCATTTAATCCATATTCGAGAACTGTAGAAATTAACGCTCCGTTTATTCCAAAAGATATTTATGATAAATTTATTGAATTACGCAAAAAAGCTCAAGGAATTGCTTGTATGTATACCGATATAAAGATTGTAGCAGATGACAGATTTAAAGAAGATTACAGAGAGATTGAAGGTAAAAATCGTACTAAAACTGAAAATCTCTTAAATGATATCAAGCAATTAAAAATTGATGTTCGAAAGTATTTAGCAACCTTAAAAGTTGATAGTTCTACTGCAGTTGAATAATTAAAAATAATTATTTCGATATTATATAGGGTGTCGGCACAGCTTGTAAAAAATTATTAGTGCCTTTGTTTTCTTTGTGACTTTGTGTGAGGTATTGTTTTTTTACTTTACAATTCTTTTTATCCATTTCTTCATCACTTCCGCCATCCTCATCGCTCCCAGATCCGTCAGATGTATCCCATCCACCGTGCCTTCAACGGCAACATTGCGGATCTGTTTGAAGGGGATCATATAAAGATTCTTATGCGTGGGTTTCAGTCGTGCGTAGATGGATTTTAATTCATCATTTTCAACGATAGTGGCATTATAGACTTCCGGATCGAACCAGCCGTCTTCTTCCATGATATTTGGAACAAGCAGAACAGGTGTTTTTGGGTGAGCTTCAAGCAATTTTTTCAATTCCACTTCGGCACGTTCTTTGATCATTTTAATATCCATGTTTGGGAAGCAGTCAAAAACATAACACGCCGCATCGATCTCAGAAATATAATCAACGATCTCGGGATCCATACGTCCGTTACCGGAGAAGCCAAGATTAATGCTTTCTCTATTCAACATGCGACCAAGGATCGCGGGGTAGGCCATTCCCGGTCGAGAAACACAGCCACCTTGCGTAATACTGGTACCGTAAAATACGATGAGCTTATCTTTGCGTTCGATAGTCTGGATCGTTGCTTCGGGATTTAAGCCGATGGTTAACGATTTCAATCCATCATAAAGCGGACAATACAGCATGTATTCGCGTGGTTCCGCCGAAAGATTCTTGATAAGCCGACGGGTATTTTCTTCTTTGTAGGGTTTCCCGGTACCCAGATGGAACCAATTCTTATCATGTTTAACATAGAGATCAAGACCACGAATGCCCGTTCCGGCCATGTGGACCATATGGAAATTATTCAGGACTTCCCATTGGATATGAATTTCAGTGGCGTCGCTGATAAAATGAGCAACCACACCGGCGGAATTACGACTGAGATCCCAAACGGGTTTACGAACCAATTCTTCCGCGTTAACCGAAAGGCGGGAGAAAGGGGGAGCATCGTCGAAAGCCATGCCTTCGAGATAGGGTTGGGCATCATAAAATACTGGTTCAGCGGCAAATAAAAATATACCGAGAAACAAAAACAGGAAACAAAGTGAACGTCGCATACTTAACCTCTTGACAAACGATCTTAAAAATAATTACTTAATAGTAAGTACAACGGCAAAAATACAAAAGCAAAGGTTAAGTAAAAAGTAAAAAAAGTTAAAGAATTAAACTTATACTTTCCTTTAAGCATGATATTCAGTGGCCGCTTAGCGACGACGCATAATCAATGGACAATGGATGATTGACGATTAAATATTTTTAAGTGATAAATTATAATTCAATGTTTTACCACGGCTTTTAAGCCGTGGTAAAGGATAACAACTGAACTGGGTTTTAACCCAATTTGGGGTTGAAACCCCGATTTTATTGTTTAAACAACCCCGAGCTAAAGCTCGGGGTAAAGCATGTCCAAGTATTGTTCAACCCCGTCGGGGTTGAGATTTTAAAGGGATCAGTTATATATTATTGTTCGACCCCTTCGGGGTCTGTTCAATGGGCAATTGATATTTGAAAATGGACGGTAGAATATCTACTGAATGAATAAGCGATATTATAATGATTTAACCTGTTATAGGAATTAAAAGAACTTATTTTTTTTTCTGATTACGGGTATTTGGTTATTATTTATTAAATGACTTGGAACATAGTCTCTTTGTGTTTGCTTCAATGCATAAAAAAGAATAACAATTTACATGAAAAAACCATAAATTCATCAGATGCAAAAATTAAAAAAATACATCCTGACACTGCTACTCTGTTGTATGCTTGTCCCCCTGTTTTCACAGGTCGTCAGTTTTCGCCTTACCGCTTCCTCCGAATCGCAAAACATTTTTGCTTCAGAGCTTTACGGGGCGAAATGGATGTCCCTGAACCATTTTTTTAAGACCTATGGAAATATCGATAATGTGAATACCGAAGAATGGTCGCTGACGGCCAGTTTATCGGGTAAACAATATAAGTTTTTTGCTAATTCCACCTTTTATCAGATCAACGGTAAATGGCTGCATTTGCCCACAACGGTTGAACGATTAAGTTACGGACTCTATATACCTGAAAAAGAATTTATCCGTGTCCTGAAATTGGATGCTTTTCCGGATCTGCAGCTTAATATCGCCGATGGTCACTATATCCTGGCACCTTCGGATTTTTCTGTGACAGGTATCACACTCAGAGAAATGAAGAACGGAACGATCGTTCGTATTAAAACCAATACGGTTTTTCGTAAAGAACATTGCCGTGTCTGGCAAGGAAATAATCAATATCTTTATATTTCCATTTACGGGGCATCCGCGGATATGAATGCTCTTGCACGAAAATTCGATCATGGCGTGATACGTGAGATCATCCCGGTGATGGCCAAGGACATGCTGCAATTCAATATTAAACTGCGCATGAGGATCGATGGCATGGATTATTATATTGATCCCGATACACGGGATATCGTGATTTCTTTACGCCATGCTTACCAAAAAACCACTACTCCTATCAATGGAAGCGAGATAAAAAACCGCTGGCTTATCGATACCATTGTGATCGATCCGGGTCACGGCGGTAAAAAATCTCCGGGCGCGATCGCGCCTGACGGAACTTTGGAGAAAGACATTACTTTGGATGTCTCCCGCCGTCTTGGGCGATTATTAAAGGAAAAATTGGGAGTCAATGTGGTCTTTACCCGGGAAAAAGATGTGTTCGTCCCTTTATGGCAACGACCCAAGATCGCCAATGAAGCCGGAGGTAAACTTTTTATCAGCATTCACTGTAACTCTTCGGAATCTTCCCGGCCTTACGGAACTGAGACATTTATACTTTCACCCAAGAGTACACAAAAATCAATTGATATCGCTGCTCGGGAAAATAAAGTGATTGAACTTGAAGATGATAAAGAACGATATGAAAAGCTTTTGTCACCCGAACAATATATTTTATCGACTATGGCACAGGGTGTGTACATGAAAGAAAGTGAAATACTTGC
>CAYNBL010000091.1:0-9778 GCA_964395205.1 uncultured bacterium
TATCTTCGTTAAAAAAAACATTAATTTTTCTAAACTATTTAGACCTTAACTTTTGTGAGCCACGCTTTTACTTTATTATAGACGGCTTCTGCCGTAAATCCAAATTTTTCAGCTAAAATTTCATAGGGAGCTGAAGACCCAAAATGGTCAATTCCAAGATGCATAACCGGACCACAGCTAATATTTCCCCAGCCAAAAGTTCGACCGGCTTCAACAGTGATCACAGGTGTGCTTCCCGCTGGAATAACACTATCGCGATATGATTGTTCCTGCTTTAAAAAAGTTTCATAAGACGGCACAGAAACAACACGGATATTGTACCCTTCTTTTCCCAATTTTTCAGCTGCTTCAGTGCATAAAGCGAGTTCAGATCCCGAGGCACAGATCACTGCTTCAGGTTGTTTTATTGTCTCTTTAATAATATATGCACCTTTATCAAAATCTCTTATGCTATTATGATCATTCTTGTGTAATTCCGGCAAGTTTTGACGTGTTAGGATAAGCGCGGTCGGACCTTCGTGATACTCCAGCGCTGCCAACCATGCTTCAGCCGTTTCTTTTTCATCTGCGGGGCGTATAACCTGAAGACCGGGAATAAGGCGCAACGACATGATCTGTTCTATGGGTTGATGGGTGGGACCGTCTTCACCGACAAAAATACTATCATGTGTAAAGACATAGATAACTTGATTTTTCATCAAAGCGGACATACGGATCGCTGAGCGCATATAATCTGAAAACACTAAGAATGTACCGGCATATGGAATGAAGCCATTACCATACAAGGCTATTCCATTCATGACCGCACCCATGGCAAATTCACGAATCCCATAATGAATATTTCTTCCGGAGAAATCATCCTTTGTGATAGACCCTTCGCTCTTGAGTGTTGTTTTATCCGACGCAGCAAGATCTGCGGAGCCGCCAACAAGACCTGAAACATTTTTTGCAATTACTTGAACGATATTTCCGGAATGCGCGCGGGTTGAATTATCTTTTCCGCTTAAGCTTTCCAGTATTGTTTTTCTAAAATCTTCAGGTAAGATTTTTGAAACCTGCTTTTTGTATTTTTTATATGAATCAGGAGATGTTGATTCCCATTTTTCAAGATCTCTAAGCCAATCATTGTAATTTGTTTCAAGGGAATCCCGGTATGCCCGAAATTCTTTTTTTACTTCTTCCGGGATATAAAATGATTCGTTTTCCGGAAAACCGAGTGCTTTTTTTGTTAATCTAAGTTCTTCTTCACCAAGAGGTGCACCGTGAGCGGCACTTGTGTCCTGTTTATTCGGACTACCAAAACCAATGTGGGTTTTGGCAATAATTAATGAGGGTTTCTCAGATTCTGCTTGAGCAGATATAATTGCTTCTGCAATTTGATCTTGGTCATGACCATCAATTTCAAGGACATGCCAGTGATAAGCGCGAAATCGCATGGCAACATCTTCTGTAAATGTCAGATCCGTGGATCCGTCAATGGTGATGCGGTTGCTGTCGTAAAAACAGATCAGTTTACCCAGGCCAAGGTGTCCGGCAAAGGATGATGCTTCGTGGCTGATACCTTCCATCATATCGCCGTCACCACAAAAACTATAAGTATAATTTTTACCAAAAATATCACAGTTTTCATCATTCCATTGGACCGCGGTCATACGTGCCGCTAATGCAAGCCCGACAGCATTTGTCAGCCCTTGCCCCAATGGTCCTGTTGTGGTTTCAACACCCGGCAAATGATTTTCGGGATGCCCCGGCGTTTTTGAGTCCCATTGACGAAAGTTTTTTAGATCTTCTAAAGAAATATCATATCCTGCCAAATGTAAGACCGCATATAGTAGCGAAGATCCGTGTCCTCCCGACATAACAAAGCGATCACGTCCCGGCCATTCGGGGTCTTGGGAATTATGTTTTAAAAACTTGGTCCAAAGCACGGCTGCGCAATCGGCCATTCCCATCGGTAAACCGGGGTGTCCGGAATTCGCTTTTTGAACCATATCCGCAGCAAGTAGGCGTATTGTATCTGCTGTCATTTTCGACATATTTTCTCCATCATTCTTGAAGGATAATTTAAGGGGAATTATAATGGTATAAAACCCTTTTATCATAATATCGTGACCTTTGATCGGTGATCAGTGGTCAGTAAACGAGGAACTGTTGGCTTTAATAAATACCTTGTTAAGGAATAACCGATTTTTTACATTTAATCAGGAGTTATTTTGATAAATATTAAGAAATATATCATTGCCTTTCTTTCATTATTGTTGACCTGTGTTGTCTTGTCGGCAGTTCCGTCCGCTGTTGAGTTTTTAGGGATGGATGCATCCGTTCAGGATCTTTCGGTAATTCTTAACTGGGCTACCGCTACAGAAACGGAGAATCAAGGGTTTATTCTTGAGCGAAAAACCGATTCGCTTTCCAGCTGGGAGCCATTGGCATCTTATATCAATTCCGATGCTCTCGTGGGACAAGGAACTGTATCCACACAAACCGATTATACATATACCGACTCACTTGTAACAAGCGGTGAAACATATTTTTATCGGATTTCCGGCATAGACAATGCAAGCAATATTGGATTGCTTGACAGTCTGTCTATTACAATCGGCGAAGTAGGACTTGCACCAATTATTCCAAGTGCATTTATATTGACAGCATATCCCAACCCGTTTAACCCAAGAATAGTCATCAGCTTGCAATATCCTGTAAACAGCAATACCTCGGTTAATATTTACGATATTCAAGGAGTCTTGGTTGATCAACTCATAAATGGTTTTATTGATGCCGGACGTTACGAATTAACTTGGGATGCATCGGGAATGCCGAGCGGTGTTTATATTGTAATGATGCAGGCGGCGAATATGGTGCGATCCCAGAAAATTGTGTTGATGAAATAACCCTCATATATAAAATAAATTGTTTGTGTAAAGACGCAAGATTTTGCGTTTTTACTTTATCTCCAATAATTATTCGTATTATGAATAAACCTTTAACATCTCAATCTTTAATTGTTATGTCTAAAATTATTGGCAATGAAACAAAAACCCATCTAACAAGACGGGTTTTTCCGTGGGCGTTGAGGGACTCGAACCCCCGACCCCCTGCTTGTAAGGCAGGTGCTCTAAACCAACTGAGCTAAACGCCCGATATTTCAAGCCCGTTATTATATGACCTTTGGTATATTTTTGCAAGTGTTTTTTATGCAAGACTTTGCTCGCTTATCTTAAACACCCAATCATGAATAGATCTTTCGACTTCGCCACCTCCAGCGGCTCCGCTCAAGATGACAGGCGTTATTTTTTATTGTATTATTTCAAAAAGATCATTTTTGCTTTTCGGATCTCATTCCGGGATTCTAGAGAATAAAGATATATTCCGCTCGAAAAACCGGTCATATTTATATTGATCTCATTCATGCCGTATTCGGGATTTGCAATTTGTCTATTCAGGACAAGTTTTCCATCTAGAGAATAGATGCGAAGATTCAGCGGTGTAATGTCGTTAATTCTATAGCTGATCGTTGTCATAGGATTGAATGGGTTCGGAGCATTTCCAATCAGTTCAAACTCAAATTCTTCAAGGATATTAACATCATCAATGCCTGTTAATATTTTTGTAATTGATCCTTTTCTGTCAGGGAATCCACGATGCATTGGCCAGTAAATCGTACCTGCAAAGTTCTTTAAGTCTATCACAGACAATCCGGAATAGTTTCCCGAGATGATATCATTATCACCATCATGGTCAATATCGCTTATTGCTAAAGCTGACTTTGATAAAAAGCGGGTGTTAAGCGGAAATCCTTCAACCCTATTTCCCGTCATATCAAACGCATAAATATACCCGTCATTCCCCATCGCAAGAACTTGTGCTTCTTCAATTCCGTCATCAATGATATCTGCAACGGCTAAAGACTGATTAACCTGACTGATCTGTTTTGGCCAAGCGCTTTCAAGTGTATTATTCGTAACATTCACATTGTAGATGTTGCCCTGTGATGTCGCAAAAAAAGCATAAATATTGTCGCCATATTTATAAATCGCCGGGGATGCTTTGACTGCCCCAACTCCATCTATCATAAATCGCTGTGTTCCATTAAGATCAAAACCGTACATATCACCCATGTCGTTACCAATTAGAATAATAGCTTCATTATCGCCGGTTATGATAACTTGCGGTTCCGAGGTGATAGATCCTGATGTATTAACCGGCCACCCGCTTGGGGTTGAACCATCCGCAAGAAGAATAGATAATTGTCCGCTTTTAGATCCATAAACAATATCATCTACACCATCGGTATTGAAGTCAGCGAGTGAAACCCCACCATGCAAGAGCTGTCCTGTCGAAAAGGGGAAGTCCGCTACATCGGTACTGTCGTGATTTAGTGCATATATCTTTTGGTCATACGAACCAACGACCACTTCCAGCTCGGGATCGCTATCAACATTCCCAATAGCAGGTATGGCGGTAATAAAGGAATTCGCATGACGCGTCCATTCTTGATTCCCATAGACATCGTATACCCGGATCAATTTATTAAATCCTGTCGCCACGATCTCCAAGGTGTCATCCAGATCAATATCGGCAACCGCAACACCACCGGTTTGTGATCCAAGAGATATCGGAAAACCGTCTAATGTATCGCCTTCATGATCAAGAACATATAATTTGCCGCTCTTATCTCCAAAAATAATTTCCTGCATACCATCATCATCAATGTCTACAAAAAGAGGTGAAGCCTCAACTTCAGTGCTGGCATAAAAAGGAAAACCTTTTTGATCTAGAGATAAAGAAACATCAAGAAGGATGGTTTTTTCATATGGCAATTCATCGGAATCATTTGCTACTAGAAGCAATTCAAAATCATAATTGGCCGGCAATAATGTATTGGAAAATTGGATCGTAAATCCATTATCCGTATTCGAAACATTTGTATTTTCGGGAATGGATGTCCATGTCCCGATACTATCAAGAATCGTGATACCTTCATTGCTTGAACGCAGAACACCCTGTACGTTTGATGCTGTTGTCCAACCGGTATCGTTTTTTAATTCAATAATAAGATTGATCGTTTCGCCGGGGTTTAGGACTGAATCACCATCATCGTTTAAAATACTTTCACTTTGATCCATATATGATAGTTTTGGCCATTTATCGAAAATCAATGCTTTTAAAATATTCACTCGGCCTGTGCCCAGTTGTCCTTCATAACCCGGATTGAGGTAATCTATGGGATCTGTATGAGATAGAATGCGATCCACCAACCAGTCATTCGTGCTGTCTGGATAAACAGATTTTAAGAGGGCAAAACAAGAAGCAACAAATGGCGAAGCCATTGATGTACCCTTTAAATATTTATAGCTGCCTTCTTTTGTTAAGTAGGTACTGTACATGCTTTCGCCGGGAGCAGACATATCCACGCCGGCAAAATTAGCCAAGTCCGCCGCACCGTAATTCGCCCATGAGAAAATATCCGAGGAACTCACAGCTGTAACAGAAACAACGTTTTTATATCCTGAAGGATAATGCGGTTCATCACTTGGATTACCGTTGTTATCCCCATTTCCTGCTGCCGCAACAATAATGGAACTATACTGGTTGTAACAAGTATTAATTACCGTTTGCGATGAATAGCTATAACCCGGACCGCCCCAACTGCAGTTTATAATGTCTGCGCCCGCATGTGCCGCATAAAGAATTCCGGCCCAGCCGGTATTAATGTTTAGCTCGGTATCGTCTCCGGTCGCTTTTACCGGCATAATACTAATATTGTAGCCCGCAGATGCGATACCTACACTATTGTTTGTGGTGGCGCCTACAAGGCCCGCAACGTGTGTACCATGACTGTTATTTGTGGGCATCGGATCTTTATCATCATCAAGATAGGAATCATCATTATAGTACCCGTGTAAATTGGTATCCCATCCGATAATATTATCAATATAGCCATCACCGTCCGTGTCTGTATTATCGGTAAACAATGAATTGCTGGCAATAACATCTTTTAAATTTGCTTCTCCATTTTCGTTTACATCTCCAACAGCATTAACGGCTTCTTCCGCTGTGATATATCCATCACCGTCTGTGTCAACTAACACAATGTAGTCTGCAAGAATTTCATCCTGATTGATCCAGATGTTCTTCCAAAGATCAGGATGGGTATATTCTACGCCATCATCCACAACAGCAACAACGATATGGCGGTCGCCCGGTATTTCTCCGCCTTCAAGGTCCCAGAGATCCCATGCTTCTTTCACCTGAGATTTTACCAGATACCATTGATTGCCTATCTTGGGATCATCGGGTATGGCCTGTGTTCGCATAATAGCTTCCCGCTCAGCGCCCTGAATTGCAATCGAGGAGTTCTTAAATTCTGAAATAAAGGAAAGGGGTGCTTCAACATCTTGTTTTGTCGTTAAGCGATAAATACGATTTAAATACACATCGCCATCATGATCGCTCGCTTTTGCATGTGGTAGCCAGGGTTCGATCTTGATGATATCGAATTTTTTTATCAATTTGTTTAATTCGGGATAGGGTGTCTGCAGGCTTTTGCATTGTTCAGCAGTCAATACATCTTCATTTTTATCTAAAGAAAAAAGGAATTTATCGGCATAATATGCCGGGGCTGAAGCTAAAAGCAGGGTTATTGAAAGCAGAAATATTGCGAGTATGTTCTTTATTTTGTTCATCTATGGGTCCATTCTTTTTTTTATCCGTAATGATATGATTTTCAAGGAAATAAAGCAAGAATAAAACGTAGAGACAAGGCAATGCCTTGTCTCTACTACTTTGTATTTTTTCTTGAAATAAAAAAGGCCCCTCGTCGTCTGACGAAGGGCCTTTTATATATGATGTAAATCTGATTATTTAACCAGAGACATCTTCTTAATTGCCGTGAAATCACCTGAGGTCAAACGGTAAAAATAAATACCACTTGACAATGCCGAAGCATCAAATCTCAGATCATAGGCACCCGCTTCAACATTGCCGTCGAGCAGAGTACGGACGTGACGACCGGTAACGTCAAAGACATCAACAGTTGTCATACCGCTTTTTTCAAGCTCAAAGCGAATGGTTGTAACCGGGTTGAAGGGGTTCGGATAGTTTTGTGCCAATTCATATTTGGCAGGAACCACATCCGTAACCGCTGTTGTATCGATATCGGTATCAAAATAACCGCGGATCATCGGGTTGCATCGCAGGTAACCGGCGATAGATGTCCATCCACCACCCGGTACTTGCATTGTAGCCATACCCGAATAACTGTCGGTATCAGCAGCTAACCATGCGGGATAATCACCCGGGGTTGCGCCTTTGACACCAATCCAAACACTTTCGCCTTCACGAAGAACAACGCCATCGCGACCTGGTGTTGTAGTCATAATGTCAGGAACCTGGAAAGTATTCCAGCCTGCAATGGCTGTTACCGGAGGTTCGATCAACAACCAGCTGTCGCCGGGCATACCAGCGTCATCAACAAGGATTTTAACTTTATAAACATCACCGGCCCACAAAGCGGAAAAACGTAATGCTTCAAGTTTTGCAGGATAGGTTGAAGGTGTGATCTTTACAACAACCATGGTATCCATAGCAAGTTCAAAGATCTCTTCGGCTGAACCATCGTCATATTTAGCTTCTTCTACGTCTGTAGGATAAACAAAGACAGCAGCACCAGTACTGACATTACCAGCAAAGTTATCTGAAGCACAAGCGACAGTATAAACGTATTCAACAAAAGGATCGGCATCTTCATCTACAAATGAATTTGTTGTCAAACCTTCAGCAACCAATACGGGGACAGATTCACCGGCAACACGGCGATATACATTGTAGATCAAACCGCTGTAAGTGACTTCACCGTAACCGGAGACACCTACTGGCGTTGAATATGGAGTCGAATAATAACCCTCACCCGGAACATACAATTTCATTGCTCCGGCATCTGTATTCATAAAATAAACCGGCCATGAGGGGTCACTTTCCCAGAACATCATAGCCCAATAATCACCATTCCATGATATGTCTTCTAAGCTAATGTCAACAGTTTGAACCGTTCTGAAAGTATCCGGAACAAAATTGTCTGTCCAATGCAATATATGGAGACTCGTATCAACACCAAATATAGCAAGACTAATGCTATCGCCAGTGAACAGATCTCCTCTTAAAGCATAGTCTATTGAGGTGATGTTAAAGTCTTTACCATTAGTAGAGTAAGGTTCTCCAACGCCATATCCAAGGGTCGAATCATTACCATCAAAAGTCCAAGCTGGTCCGTAATAACTACCACAATCAGCTGGGTCAATTGACATTAAGGATTTAGGCAATTGATATGTACCATCCATATCTTTCCATGCAACTTCAACATTACCGACTGCATTCATAGCAGCAGTAACATTTTGAGGAATTGGAAGATCAGGTTGAGTATAAACAACAAAGTCATCAATCAAGAGACCTTGACCCGCAGGTTTATCTTCATCTGAATGGAAGTAAAAACGGAATTTAACGGTTTGACCGGCAAAAATCGTTAGATCGCATGCTTCACCATAGGCATATTGGAAATCATACCAAGACTGGATGCGTTGACTGTATACATAATTGCTTCCGGAAGCAGCGCCCGTTGGATTGGAAATAGCATTCCATGTAATACCATCATCGGGTGATACTTCTAAACGCCAATAATCAACGGCAGGAAATTCACCAGCTGAATCAGCAAAATCAGCAAAAAATTCAAAATTACAATAGATCAAAGTTGCAGATTCATCCGGTAGCGTAATCGAAGGAGATACATAGTAGTCTTCAAGATTTATGGCAAATGTTGTATCACCAGCAACCCAGTTGCGAAGAACATGAGTGGGTGAAGGAATAGAGTCAGTTCTATCTTCAACTGCCCAGTATGAGCCTTTTGGTGTAGGGCCAGGAAAGACAGAAACAAGACCATCTGTAATAGAACCATTATAAATGGCATCTCCAGCTACATTAATTGAATCAACTTCAACACCCCATAAACTAGCATCATCAACAGTACATTCAACTGGATCCGATGCAAAAACAATACGTATCTTAACGGTTTCGCCTATATATGCGCCTAAGTCAACTTCAACATCACCGGATAAAGCTCCACCCCAACCGGGGACACCAGGACCCATTCCCCAAACATAACCGAACGAATACATACTTGTACAATTGTAAGGAACGCCTGTTGGGTTCAATACTGTCCAGGTAGCACCATCGTCATTTGAAATTTGGACATTGGCTCCATCCCAACCATCATAATCGCCTAAAACACCAGGAGCTTCTACACTCATATTAAGCTGGAAGCTTAATGTTGAGTCACCGGGGGTTAAAACGATAGAAGGTGTTTCTAGGGCAATCATCCAAGTGTCATAGTAACCACCAAGATCATCATCACCACACCACCAGAGTGAATCTCCAGCGACATAGTAATCCTCTAGATTCCAAACTGCGCGGGGATCGGGTGCTGTACCATCGAACTGTTCCCAGCCGTTAGCACCGTTTTCAAAATCTTCTAGATAAACCAAGGTAACAACCGTGGTATCAACTGCTAAAGCCGGAGCTTTAGACATATTGATTTCACGAGTGTAAACATCATTGTTCTCTATTGAAAGAGGTGCAGCTTTTAGTTCAACTGACTGCATCTTTTCCATCGGAGTACCTGCGTTTACCTTGAGATCTTGAGGAGCTACTGCTGCAAACAAAGCAACACTAGCGATCAATAACAAAGCAACTACACGTTTCATGTGTGTTCTCCTTTCTCAAGTTT
>CAYNBL010000092.1:0-9621 GCA_964395205.1 uncultured bacterium
AGTGTCTCTTATTTTCTTACCTCAAACTGTCCACTTTACTCTGACGTCAAACAGTAGTTAAGTCTACAGATTTTTTCTATGTGTGTCCAAAATGTGGATATTCTATTGCTAACGATGAAGTAAATAAATTTGGATATGAAGATTATACAGGAGTTGGATGTGGACATATAGAAAAAAGCAAACATAGTCATAAAAACCCATTCGGTAAAGGTAATTGCAACAATACTTCATTAACAAGATATTGCTTACACCACGAATTTAAAACAGATGTGGCAAAAATTTCTTTTAGTTGTGATACTTCTGACTACGCAACAATGCTTTCAGTAATGTATGCTCTTCTTAATTCTTTTGCCAATGAACTCAATATTGAAAGACGAGATATTAAAGCTTGTTTAACGTATAAGAGAACTAAAGGTAAAATGGAACATAAGATAATAATATACGATGCGGTTCCTGGAGGAGCAGGACATTCGAGACGACTAGTAACAGAAGATGGAAATATATTAAAAGCCGTAATAAATAGAGCAATATCTATATTGAGAACTTGTGAATGTTCTCCTTCATGCTATCGTTGTTTGCGTAATTATGAAAATCAGAAAATCCATGAAATCCTTGATAGAGAAAAAGCTCTAAACTTTTTAAAACAACTAAATAAATCAGAAATTTAATGGAATTAAATAATACCCAATCTAAAAGAGACCTGTTCAGTATTTCCTTCTTTCAAACCAACCCTAAAACTCCTTTTGGATGATATTTATATCCCTTATCTTTGTCGTGATAAATAAGGAATTCAATTATGACAGAGACGATCACACTTCACGCACATGTAGGGCCGGCTTGAGAGTCGTCCGCTTTCCCAAATCATCCATCCTCCCCCTTCAAATACCGGTAGAAAGATCTCAGAATAATATCCGACATATCATCCTCGCTAAAAAGTGCTTCATCTTTAAAGAATTTACGAAGAGGTGAATCGTGTGGATATAGCCAGAGGTTCCGGAGCTTTTGTCCCATGAACATATGATTCAGGGTGACGAATTCATCTTCCCCTAGATTCCGGATCTGATCTTTTTCTTGATCTTCGAGTTGCGATTCGAGCTTCAAAACTCTTCATTATTATTTTTGAATCCATCCTTAAAAACCTTATTTTTCCTATTGTTATTGAAATCCTCCTACGCCCCTACTTCGTCAAGACTTCGAAGGGCTACGGAGGACAGGCTTTTCACCCTTTACCATTCACTTTACATACAAAACCTTTTGAATCATTAAATTCTATCTGTAAATTTCACTTTGTATTTGAAACGAAAAATTGAAAAAAACGATGGAACTACGCAAACCAGACTGGCTGAAGATCAACTTGCCCGGCGGCACCCAATGCCGAACCGTTAAATCGGTCCTAAGCCATCACCATTTACATACGGTTTGCGATGAAGCCCGCTGCCCCAATAAAGAAGAATGCTGGTCCAATAAAACTGCCACTTTTATGATACTCGGTGACGTCTGCACACGCAATTGCCGTTTCTGCAATGTCAAATCACTCCCTCCACCTTCGCTCCTAAAGGAGCTACGGCGGACAGGCACCCCCCCATCTCCCCATCTCCCCTCCTCTCCTTCTCTCCCTCTTTCCAAGGAGCCTGAGGGCTTGGCCGAGGCTGTATCTTTACTAGAACTAAAGTACGTCGTAGTCACATGCGTAACACGCGATGATTTGGAAGACGGCGGCGCTGAGCACTGGGCGTTGTGCATTGAGGCAATACGAGCAAAAAATCCCGATTGTAAAATAGAAGTTCTGATCTCTGATCATCAGGGACGGATGAATGATATACAAACCATTCTGGATGCCAAGCCGGATGTGGTGGCGCATAATTTGGAAACGGTAATACGACTCTACCCCGCTGCCCGACCGCAGGCAAATTATCAACGATCTCTCGATGTGTTAAAATATATTTCTGATGCTGGTTTTATTACCAAGACGGGCGTCATGGTCGGACTTGGAGAAAAAGTCGATGAAGTCGATGAGTTGATGCGTGATACAAAAGCCCATGGCGTGGATATTTTTACCATCGGACAGTATCTACAACCCACAAAAGCGCATCTGTCGGTTGTGGAGTATGTGCATCCGGATATATTTGCAGAATATAAAGACATGGCATTGGCCATTGGGTTAAAGCATGTGGAGAGTGGACCGCTGGTACGGTCTTCGTATCATGCAAAAGAATCATATGAGAGTCTGAGGGCGGATCTGGGATCCGCCCGAACATAGATATTGCAAGGGCGGATTCGGATTCCGCCCCAACTAAAAGGAAAATTATGAAAAAACTACTCGCCCCATCAATATTATCTTCCGATTTCATGAATCTGGAATCAGAGATCCGCATGCTGGAAAAAGCAGGCGCAGATTGGGTGCATTGTGATGTGATGGACGGTCATTTTGTCCCAAACCTAACCTTTGGTCCCCCCATTATCAAACAATTGCGCAAAATCACCGATCTTCCGCTGGATGTGCATCTCATGATCACCAATCCGGAGGAAACCCTGAATCAGTATATCGATGCGGGCGCGGATTGGCTGAGCTTTCATATCGAAGCGACCAAGCATTCAAAGGCATTGCTACGATATATTCAGGGGAAAAATGTAAAATCAGGCATCGTAATCAAGCCCAAAACACCGGTGAATGCTATCAGGGACCTACTACCCGATTGCGATTACGTGCTCATTATGTCCGTGGAACCGGGCTTTGGCGGACAGTCCTATATGGACAGCGCCAACGATAAGATCACCCGACTAGTCGAGCTAAAGAAAGAATTAAAATTGAATTTCCTCATCCAGATCGATGGCGGCATCGGATTGGATAACATCGAAGCTGTGTCCAAAATGGGTGCTGAGGTTTTTGTGGCAGGAAGCGCGGTTTTTGGTGCGAAGAATTCGGTAAAAACGATACAGGAAATGAAGAAGAAGATAAATATATAAACCCTGCAGCAAGGGTGGAACCCAGTTCCACCCCAACGCAGAAAAAATATATAGCGGTAAGGGTGCAACCCAGTTGCACCCGATACTCATGGGTGGATCTCGGATCCACCCCAACCGAAAAGGAAAATATCATGCCCAAACAAACCATCATCAACGCAACCACCCTCTACGATGGCAATACCGTCCTGGAGAATAAAGCCATCATCGTGGAAGACAATAAGATCGTCGGGATCACCGCGAAAAAGAAAAATGCCGATTATGAAGGCATTGTCACCCCGGCTTTTATCGACGGTCACAGCCATATCGGCATGGATCGTGAAGGCGAACCGTATCAGGAAGGTGAAACCAATGATAAAACATCGCAATTTTTGATCTCGAACGACCCGATCGATAGTATCTATTTCGACGATCGTGCATTTGTGGATGCCGTTGATTTCGGTCATCTCTATTCTTGCGTTGTCCCAGGTAGCGGAAACCTGATCGGTGGTAAAGCCAAGGTTATCCGGAATTTTGCCGAAACGCGTCAGGATGCCGAGATCATGCATTACGGTTATAAAATGGCCTTGGGATATAATCCGCGCTCAACCACCGACTGGAAAGGCCTGCGCCCGGACACTCGTATGGGTATTTACGGAATTTTAGAACGCAAATTCGATGAGATCCTGCTGAAAAAGAAAAAAGCGGATCATGAAAAAGATAAAGCCATCCGCGGCGCCGAAGGTAAATTGGAAAAAGCGGAGATCGACAATGCAGAATTCGACCAGATGGTCGCGGATATCACCTATGACTATGAACTGAAATTCACAACGGAAGATAAAGACTATCTTGCTCTCCTGAGCGGCGAAAAAACAGCTAAAGTCCACGTTCACAAAGAAGACGATGCTTTATACCTGATCAAACTAAAAGAAAAATACGGACTCAAGGTCACGGCCGATCATACCTGTGACGTCTGGCACAAATCTATTTTCAACGAACTCGCCAAGCACGATATTCCCATCATGTACGGACCTTTGGCATCTTTGGGCTATAAAGTGGAACTGAAACACAGCTTCTATCAAAACGTCAAACTGCTCATGGATTCCAAAGCCGATTATGCTTTGATCTCGGATCATCCGGTCATTCTTTCGACCTCACTAAGGGATACACTAAAATATTTCATGATCCAGGGCATGAGCGAAGTTGACGCAATTTCTCTCATAACGCGGAACCCAGCCCGCATTCTCGGCATTGACAAATATCTTGGCACGGTGGAAAAAGGCAAATGGGCATCATTGGTCGTCTGGGATAAAGACCCGCTGCATCTTGGCTCCTTCCCCACCATGGTCATGGCTGAAGGCAAAATCATAAGGAAACGAAGATAGTTATGAGTGATAAGTGATGAATTATGAGTGCCCACGATGCACGAAACACTGAAAAATGAGAAATAGACTGTCATCTCGACCGAAGCGGAGCGCAGTGGAGAGATCTATTCATGCGAGAGAGCTTTTGAAATTATGAATAACCCCAACGAATGTAGGGCAAGCAAAAAGGACAAATTGACATCATCGCTGAATAATACTCTGTGACGTGACTCTCACAGAGCTCCCGGATCCATGCTACGCCTACGGCTTCGCCATGGCGAGCGAGTCCGGGATGACTATGTTTACATAGAGTTGACTTCGCATTCGCTATTCGATATTTACTTCGATTGTTCGAATGCTCGAATGTTCTAATGTTCGTTATTCAAATAAGCTCCGTAGGAGGCGAAACAAGAACAATTGATAATTGACAGTTAAGAGACCCCGAAGGGGTCGAACAATAATATATAGAAGCAACTGAAAAGAACCAACCCTGAAGGGGTTGAACAAAAGGAAAATTGACATCACCGCAGAATGTTTCTCCCTGACGTGACTCTCAGAGAGATCCTGAATAAGCTTGCCACCGGCAACCTTTTCAGGATGACTATGTTTACATAGAGTTGACTTCGCATTCGCTATTCGATATTTACTTCGATTGTTCGAATGCTCGAATGTTCTAATGTTCGTTATTCAAGGAAGCTCCGTAGGAGCGAAACACATAAAAGGAATCATATTTAATGTTTGATAAAAATCCAAAGCTGGTCACATGGTTTAACAAGAACCTTTCCTACGACCCCATTAAAGTCCTTTACTATGGTTATCATGCCCCGATCCGATATGATCTATACAAGAATTACCTGCTTTTCGAGCATGATGACGAAGCATTGATCGAGACTGAAAAAGATGTCAAGACCGCACAACGACGGGTCAATCTTCTGCTGACCCTTGAGCGTATCCTGAAAAATCTTCATAAGTTCGAAAAAGAACGCGAAGAGGAAATGCTGATCAAATTGGCTTCAATTGTCAAAGAATTACACTTTTATAATTGCAACCGGAAGATGACTTCCATCCAACGAGCTTTGGCAGAGCTGATCAAGTACCAAAATAAAGATGGCAGTTTTCCCGTCTCGCTAGCCGGTAATGTGTTCATAATTGAAACCATTCTGCAATACGGCGTTGTCAACAATCCCTACATGGAAAAAGCACTGCTTTGGTTACTGAGACAACAAAATGCCGATAAAGGCTGGGGCACGACCACGGCGGATTATTCGGATATTTGGCTGACGACCAAGGTCCTGCATTGCTACTCATACAGCATGAAATACATGAATAACACCAAGATCCGCAAGGGAATTGAATTCATTCTTTCGCATCTCTACGTGGAAAATCCCGGCGGGATCGTGGAAGGCAAAACGGCCTGGGAAACTTTCAGAGGCGATTTTATGCTGGAAGGTTCCTATGTTGGCGGTATCCTCTCCGTTCTGGAAATGTGCGCTCGATTGAACGTCTCTTACGAAGATGCTCGTGTGAGCGTGATGCTGGACTGGTTAAAAAGCAAGCAATTGCAGACCGGCCACTGGCCCACACAAACCTTTGATATATTCAATAAACGCTCTGATGAACGCGTCACCATGCGTGTTGTCAGTGTGTTAAAACTCTTTTACATCATGCCAAGGCAAGGCTCGGCGACCATTAAATCCTTTCGAATCAAGCAAGATGGTCGGACCAATGCCAAGAAACCGGGATTCGTTACCGATCCCGAGAACCATCCCAAACCAGTGGAAGAAGTGGATGAAGTGGATGAATAGTAGAAATGCAATGTCCAACTTCGCCAAGGCTTCGTTGGATTAAAACATTGCGTCTGTACAATTTAAAATACATTTGAATTGAATTTTGAATTTATATTAGGAAAGAAAAGGAATAAATTATATGAATAAATTTGAACCCGTAAATTTTGATAAAAGTATTCTTGAAGAATACAGCGTCCCTAAAGAAATTCCCATTATGCCCCTGCGTAACACGGTCCTGTTTCCACAGCAGATCATTCCGTTGTATATCGGCCGCATCCATTCCCTGCGCCTCTTGAATGACATCATGAAAGAGAACAAGATCTTCGTGGTCGTCGCGCAAAAGGATATTGGGGTCGAAAATCCCAGTGAAGAAGATCTATACAAATATGGCACATTGGCAAAGATCGTCAAGGTCTTTACCATGCCGGATAAAAGCCGTTCTGTGATCGTGCAAGGTCTGGAACGCGTTGAGATTCACAAGATCACTAAAATGGACCCTTATTATCACGGTATTGTTCAGCGCTTACAGGAAAAAGAAAAAGATAGTATTGAAAGTGTTGCCATTCGCGAGCGTTTGAAAGAATCTTTCAAAGAGATCGTGGGCATGTCGGATTATCTCTCAAAAGATAATATTACCATGATGATGAATGCCGTTGATGACGGAAATCTGGCAGACGTGGTTGTTTCCATGCTGAACATCTCGGTTGAGGAAAAACAGCACATTCTTGAGCAATTCAATATCAATAAACGACTGACCGAAACCGCTGTGATCCTTAATCAGGAAGTGGAAAAAGCCAAGATCGGTGAAAAGATCATTGCCGACGTGAAAGATAATATCAGCAAGAATCAGCGCGAGTATTATCTACGCGAACAACTGAAAGCCATTCGCAAAGAATTGGGCGAAGACGAAGATGAACGCATTATTGATCTTAAGAAAAAGATAGAAGATGCGAAATTGCCTGAAGATGCCGCTAAAGCCGCCGATCGTGAGATCGAGCGACTCAAACGCATGTCCAAGCAGTCACCGGAATACAACGTCTCACTCACATACCTTGAATTGTTGGTCGAATTGCCCTGGTCCGTTTCGACCAATGACGAGATCGATCTGGCAAATGCAACCAAAATATTGGATGAAGACCATTATGGTTTAGATAAGATCAAGCTACGTATTCTGGAATACCTGGCTGTCCGTAAATTAAAATTAAAAACCGATCCGGATTCAGCTGTCAAAGGTCCGATCTTATGTTTTGTGGGCCCTCCTGGTACCGGTAAGACCTCTGTAGCTAAATCAATTGCCCGTGCCATGGGACGTAATGTTCACCGCATGTCATTGGGCGGCGTACGCGATGAAGCCGAGATCCGCGGTCACCGCCGTACCTATATCGGCGCACTGCCGGGACGCATTATTCAGGGTATAAAAAAAGCCGGTTCAAACAATCCCATCTTCATTCTCGATGAGATCGATAAACTCGGTGCGGATTATAAGGGTGATCCCTCAAGCGCGCTTTTGGAAGTCCTGGATCCCGAACAAAACTACTCATTCTCGGACCATTATCTTGAAACGGCATTTGACTTGAGCAATGTGATGTTCATTGCCACCGCCAACTGGGCTGATACAATCCCGGGAGCATTGCGTGACCGTATGGAACTTATTGAATTTTCAGGATATACACTTCCCGAGAAAGCACATATCGCAGAGAATTTCCTTATCCCCAAACAGGTTAAAGAACACGGATTGACCCATAAAGATATCGCTTTTACCGATGAAGGTGTTCAGACTATTATACAAAATTATACTCGTGAAGCCGGTGTCCGTTCTCTGGAACGTGAGGTTGCTCACGTCGCCCGTAAAGTCGCCAAAGAAAAAGTGGAAACACCACGATTCCGGAAAAAGAACATTACGGAAAAAACCGTCAGCAAATACCTCGGCCGTCAGAAGTTCTTCTCTGACCGGGCCGAACGCATGAAACGCCCGGGAATTGCCATTGGATTGGCTTGGACGCAGGTCGGCGGCGATATTCTCTTTATTGAAGCGACCAAGATGCCCGGTGAAGGCAAATTGCAATTGACCGGTCAGCTCGGTGATGTGATGAAAGAATCCGCACAAGCCGCATTGAGCTTTATTCGCTCAAATACACTTGAACTTGGCGTTGAAGAACGCTTTGATAAATCCTGGGATCTGCATATTCATATTCCGGCCGGAGCTATCCCTAAAGACGGCCCCTCCGCCGGTGTAACGCTGCTTTCTTCGGTTGTCTCGGTTTTGAGTGGACGCAAGGTCAAGAACGATCTTGCCATGACGGGTGAAATTACCCTTCGCGGTTCCGTTTTGCCTGTGGGTGGTATCAAAGAAAAGATCATTGCCGCGCATCGTGCAGGTTTAAAGACCATTATCCTGCCGGAGCTTAATGAAAAAGATCTGGATGATATCCCGAATGACATTCGTAATGATCTGACCTTCCATTTTGTGAAAGATATGACCGATGTGCTGAAGATAGCGTTGGAAGAATAATTAAAACCCTCCTAGCTCTGGGTTTAAACCCAGAGCTAGTGAAAATATAAAATTCAATAGCACCGGGTTTAAACCCGGTGCTAAACAAATCAAGCCTTTTTTATAACCTCATATATTTTGTCATCCTGAGCCCCGAAGCCTTTGCGTAGGTGTGTCATCTCGACCGAAGCAACCGAAGCGTTAGCAAAGGTTGAGAAGCGGAGAGATCTCAAATTACTCAAAAGTTTGATGGTAGTTTGAGATTTCTCCACAACATTCCCCCGAAAACGGGGTTATTCCGGTCGAAATGACATTTTACTATTTTTAATTACCAATTGTATTTGTGCCGCTCCTACGGAGCTCATTATTCTAATGATATCTCCTTTCTACAAAGCTTTCGTCCCTACGGGACTATTGTTCAACCCCTTCAGCCTACTCCGTCAGCTGACGGATACGGCCGACAGGCGACAAACTCGGGGTTGTTTTTTTGATGGTGCTTTGCCCCGGGATTTCATCCCGGGTTATTGTGTGTTTAACCCCTCCAGCCTACGCTAAAGCTACGGCCGACAGGTGACAAGCTCGGGGTTAAGATTTCCCAAAACTAAAGTGAAGAATGGTCATCCTGAAAAGGTTGCCGGTGGCAATCTTGGTTCAGGATCTCTACGAGAGTCACATTGCAGAGTAATGATGTCAATTCAACTTGTTCAACCCCTTCAGGGTTGGTTCTTTTCAGTTACTGCTATATATTATTGTTCGACCCCTTCAGCCTACGCTCTTTGAGCTTCGGCCGACAAGTCGGGGTCTCCTAATTGTCAATTGCACACTGTCAATTCAATTGTCCTTTGTCCTCTGTCAATTATCAATTGTCTTCAGGATCTCTCCGAGTGTCACGCCACATAGTTATATTCGGCGTAAATGTCCTTTTTCCTTATATGTTTGTCATCTCGACCGAAGCAACCGAAGCGTTAGCAAAGGTTGAGAAGCGGAGAGATCTCAAATTACTCAAAAGTTTGATGGTAGTTTGAGATTTCTCCAC
>CAYNBL010000093.1:0-9458 GCA_964395205.1 uncultured bacterium
GTCGTTGTTCGAAGAATTGAGAATAAACTGGGGATCCACGGATCACCCACGTGCGAACTTCAGTTCAATGACACACCTTGCGAGCTCATCGGGAAACGTAAAATGGGCTTGATCAAATATGTCATGGATCTGATGAACGGAGCCAGATTAGGTGTTTCGGCTCAGGCAATGGGTATTTCACAGGCAGCCTATGAGGAAGCTTTGTCCTATGCAAAGGCTCGTCAGCAATTCGGGAAAGCAATCATTGAGATCCCGGTTGTAAAAAGCATGCTTATCGATATAAAAACAACTATTGAATCCAATCGTGCATTACTATATACGACGGCCAGATCCGTAGATATGCGTGATAAACTGACAGAGCGAATTGAACATTTAAAGGCAGAAGGTAAACCTGCCGGTGAAGAAATGGCTTTACAAAAAAAATATACCAGGATTGCTGCAATGTTAACACCCATGTGCAAATTGATCCTTTCTGAATCTGCCAATATAATAACCTATGATTCTCTTCAGATCCACGGTGGTACCGGGTACATGAAAGAGTTCAATGTTGAAAGATTGGCAAGAGACGCACGCATTACGAATATTTATGAAGGCACCTCGCAACTACAGGTAGTGGCAGCTATTGGTGGCGTTATTAACGATTTATATGCTGAGATACTTGATGAATATGAAAATAAAAAATACGAAGATCAATTAAATGATTTAAGCAAGCATCTTAAGACGATCCGCACAATATTTAGTGAAAGTGTGGATCTTGTTCATGCGAACGGTAACAAAGACTTTAAAGATGCTGCGTCAAAGGATCTGGTTGAAATGTATAGCTATATTATCACCGGTTATTTGATGTTGGATGAAGCTGAAATTGAAAATGAAAAACTTCTGACAGCCAAACGCTATATCTTGAGATCTCTTGCGGCAAGCAGACAACATTCAGAGGCAATTAAGCTTGAAGTATACTCTGATCTGTAACAGCTTTGAAATAGGATTAAGTTTCAGGAACCAATATATATCCATAGTGGGTTTTTAGAATAACTTAAACCCTCGAAAACCCAGAGCCTTTGAGGGTTTTTCTTGTTTTGATATATGTACGTATTTTTACTTCATATAAAAATCATAGCATAAAATTCATATTTTGCTTATACTTTATGCAAATCAGGAGGAAAGACAATGAAGATCATAATTGATAGTACTTGTCAGCTCGAACCCGAACGTATAAAAGAACTTGAACTAACCATTATAGACATGCCCATTCTGATGAATGGCGAAGTTTATCCGCAGACATGGGATATGCCTAATTGGCGTGAAGAGAAAGAAAAATTTATCAAGTTGATGCGTGATAAGAACAATAAGATCACAACGATCGGTGCAAGCGAAACTCAATTCATTGAAGCCTTTGAAAAACACAAAGACGAAGAAATATTGTTGATCACTCAGGCCTTAAGAAATACAAAAGCAACTGCTGATGCTCTTCATGAAGCCCTTAAGAATCACCCGGAATATAATGTTAAAGCTTTTGACAGCAGAAGCTTGGTCAGTGGTGTTGGCGTTCAACTTCTGGCAATGTTGAATGAGACAAAAGGTAAAAATCCCACTCGTGATGAATGCTATAATATTCTTGAAAAAAATTGCCATAATGCACATGTTATGGGTGCGATTTATGATCTGTTTTATCTTCATCGTGGTGGCCGTGTTGGATTGGCTCAAGCAGTGATGGGTACTGCTATCGGCATTATGCCTTTATTGTCGGCAGTCCCGGGATCCGGTGAGATCAAAGCGATGGGAAAGGCACGTAATTACAAACAAGCCTGCGCGCGGTTCTTAACGACCATAAGCGGGCAGATGGAAGAAAAGAACAGCAAAAAACTAACGCTGGCCATGTCCTATGTGGGCGGACATGATAAAGAATGTTTGTATATGAAGAGCTTGCTTGAAAAAGCAGCTGAAGAAAAAGAATGGGATTTCTATTTCGAACTTAACTATTCCAACTTTGCACATATGCCGCATCTTGGCCCCGACTATTTTGAAATGGGCTATGTTATTGGAACATAATTTAAAAAGAAAGCAGTATGAAAATTAATAGATTCATATCGGCCCTCGAAGGGGGCTTAGACTATTTTAAGGCAAATTACCATACTATCGATAACCTGAATGTTTTTCCTGTACCCGACGGCGATACGGGAGTGAACATGTTATTGACATTTCAACCTGCCATAGAGGCAATTCATGAAAATAAAAATAAGGATTATGAATCCATCCTGAAAACCTTGCAGGATGTTTGCACGATGAACAGCAGGGGAAATTCGGGATTTATTTTATCTCGCTTTATCAGTGGAGTCTCAGATGTCATTTTAAAGTATGGTGATATTACTCCCGAGATCCTGACAGAAGCTTTTTTTCACGGTCATTATATTTCCAAAACTTCAGTGTCAACTCCACGTGAGGGGACAATGCTTTCTGTTTTTGAAGCTATGGCAAAAGCTATGAAAGATGCTAAATCCGAAAATGTACTCGAACATATTAAATTAGCTATTAAAGCCGGAAGAGATGAAGTATTTATTTCTCCGGAAAAACTACCCGTGCTAAAAAAGGCCGGTGTGGTTGATTCGGGTGCTTTGGGCTTTGTCTTTATTCTTGAAGGCATGAAAAGACGTATTGCGGGTGAAGAAATAGAAATTGAGAATGAAAGTGAATACCGTTTTGAACCCGATGAAGAGGCAAATCTTGAAGAGCTGATGGAGATCAGTCATCGCTATTGCACCGAATTGACTATTCGTAGAAATGGTAGTGAGGTCAAAGATAATCTTGAAGAATATCTAAATAATATCGGTGATAGTGTTGCTTTTCTTGTAAATGATGATATCGTTAAATTGCATGTTCATACAAATACGCCTGATGAAGTTATTGAAGAATTATCAATATATGGTGTGATCGAGAACAAGAAGATAGAGGATATGCAAAAACAGATCGAAGAAGAATTTGCCCGTTTTAGGCATGAAAATGAGATCGGTGTGTTAGCTCTTGTTCCCGGTGAAGGTTTTCGCAGTATTTTGCATGACTTTGAACCTGATCTTGATGTACTTGTTTACGGTAAGAATCTACCCAGGACCGGTGATATATTAAATCATATCAACCAGATGCCTTATGAAGTTATTATTGTGTTAGCAAATGATAAGAATATCATTCCTGCTGTACAATTGGTTAAGAATGAGACCACAAAACATATTGAGATATTTCCAAGCAAGAACGTAATCCAAGGCGTCGCTGCTATCATGGGTTTTGTCAAGAACCTCACTTGGGAAGAAAATCTTTCACAGATGGCTTCTTCCATGGATTTGGTTGAAAGTATCAGTATCTATAAAAGCATTAAAGATTCCAAATTTGCCGGGATCAAGATCCCTGTAAATCATTACTTCGCGGTTATGAACGGAAATGTTATTGCAGTAGATGAAAAATTTGATCCTGTCGTACTTACCTCTATTCGTGGCACTGATCCCGATGAACGCATGACAGTTTCTTTATATTATAATGACAATGTTAAACCTGAAGATCTTAAGCCGATCACAGCTGAGTTGGAAGAAGAATTTGAAGATCTTGAGTTCGAGACTCGCTACGGCGGTCAACACACGGCATTATTGCTTATTGGCTTAGAATAAAAAACCAAGAATGGAGAATATTATGTTTTATCTGGTATTGGTATCCGGTTTAATACTGGGCTACCTTTCAGGTTCTGTCAGTTATGCCCGTATTTTTTCTCGCTTGGGGAAAGGTGTTGATATCACGACTGTTGGAAACGGCAATCCCGGAACATCCAATGTAATGCGTGAAGTAGGGAAGTTTTGGGGTACGCTGACTTTGTTGGGAGATTCTTTAAAAGGATCATTGATCATGATCTTATATAGTTGGTTATTTCTATCCTCCTCCCCACTTATTTCTATTACTCAGCCTTTTGCCGGTGCCGGATTTATTGGAATATTGCTGATCGGTATAGCAGCGATATATGGACATGGTTTCCCGATGTTTTATGGCTTTAAAGGCGGTGGTTCTATTGGTGTGCTTTTTGGCTGCTGGTTTTATCTTATCTATCCGCAATTTATAATTAATATTGTGATCGCCTACATCATTGTTAAACTTGTTTTTTCAAAACAAAAGTATCCTATGGGGCGTATGACACCCTTTGTCTTTTTGTTTACCACTCCCTTTACGATGCTAGCGGAGAGCTTGTTCATAAAAGAATGGCACCCCCTTCATGCCGGTTCATCTGTTTTTGAGCATATCGGCTGGGGAAATCATTTTGTACTATTCGATGGTAATGGCTGGATCGTAATAATCGGTATCTTACTTTATGGCATTGCCGTTATACCAACGAATTTTAAAATGTTGAAGACGAAGGAAATAATGGCGGAGAGTGATCGGTAACCGGTGACCAGTGACCAGCCTGTCCTGCGTAGCTCGCAGAGCGAAGAAGAATGATCGGTAATCAGTAAGAAAAACCACCAAGGTCTGTCATCTTGAGTGAAGTTCCGTCCCGAAATATCGGGATCGGGACGCAGTCGAAAGATCTCAAATTACTCAGAAATATAAAATGCCTGTTATCCTACTTTGCTTAATCTCAAAATTAGAAATATTTTTACCAAAATATTTTATGAATAAGATTTCCCTGATAAAACCATGTATCATTTCATCATATTTTGTAATTTGAGATCTCTCCACTTCGGTCGAGATGACAGGCAAGTCCGGGATGACATACTCCTTCTCCCCTCCTCTCCATCTCTTCCCCTCTTCACGTCTCACGTCTTGCATAATTGTCAATTGTCCTTTCTCAATTATCCATTGATTTAAAACAGCCCCATTCAAACGAACAGGGCTGTTTATATATTCACTAAAACTAATTAATGATCTGTTAATCAACCTTCACTTCTGTAGAGAGGTGACGGTACCATGTAAAGTACAATCCCACACTCAAAGCAATGAAGATAAGACCGAGCCAAAGTGCCTGACTCCATGACTTGAATACGAGGTTCATCATGAACATGAAAAGGCACAACTGCCACGGGACGGCAAGTATCGTGGAAATAATATCCCGACGATTTTCTTTATTAATGGCAAGTCTGGTTTTTTCCGGAAGGGCTTTTCTATATTTACCCCAAAAACCAAAGGGACGTGTAACATTATAGAAGTTTTGCGTTGTTTTTTCTTCCGTGGGTTTTGTTGCAAGTGTTCCGATAATAATACCGAGGAGTGACATAAAGGAAGCTATGATGAAAGCATAGTATTCAGGTGCCATTGCATCCGGAATAATACCCACTTTCATGAATACTTTCCATAGAATAGCTGTCAGCATACCACTGGCAACACCAATTGCATAACCATAGCCGTTTACACGGTGCCAGTACCAGCGAACCAATTGCGGGATCAATAATCCGGCTCCCAGTCCCATGGTGATCCATGACCAGATCTCATTGATATTTTTAATAAATACCGATAGAAGTAAACCGGTAACCACGATCAGAATAGAAGCTCCGTAACTGTGTCTCATCAGATGTTTATGATCGGCGTTCGGGTTGATATATTTCTGATAGATATCTTTTACCCAATAGGCAGCTCCTGCGTTGACGGTTGAGTCAAAGGTTGACATAGCCGCCGCCATTAATCCTGCAATAAGGAAGCCCTTAATACCGATCGGTAAAGCAGACACCACGGTCGGCAATACCATTTCCGGGTCAGTGATCTGAGTGCCAAGGGAAATACCCCAAATGGCCAAAGCTGCAATGAAGGGCCAGCGAAAAGAAAGCAATCCGGTCCAGAATAAGGACAAGAGGCCGGCCTCTTTGTCGTTCTTGGCTGCATAATAACGTTGGATCATATAGTTCCCTGTTCCACCCGAACCTTCAAGGATAACCTTGAATAGGTAGAACATAACCAAAACGCCGAATACATTATACATAGAATAATCTGATTCGACCGGGATGTTCATGCGCCACTGTGGCGCCAAGCTTACCCACTCTTTTAGCGTTGTACCCACTTGCATAAAACCACCGTCTTTCAATGGCATTGCAACGGCAAATTGCTCGGGCAATTCAATACCCAAAGCTCTGACAACAATATAGATAATAGCAAGGAAGATCAAAATTCCCTGGAAAACATCAGTCCAGATAACACCGTAAAGTCCCGATGCCACCGTATAGATCATCGCGATGGCGATCAAAATAAAGGCTGCCCAGAATTCTGTGCCAATGACAATACTCCCGATATGAATATTCCATGAATCGGGAATGCCAAGGAAAGTATCCAGGAATTTACCGCCACCAATGGCGAAGTAAGTGATCATCGCTATAGTAAAAATGATGGATGTGATCGCTTGTATCAGTCGTGCCGTATCTCCTTGATGGTTGTCGCCAAAACGCAGGCTCATCCATTCTGCAACGGTCATCACTTTAGAACGTCGGTTCCATTTACCCATATAGATCATGAGGAAGGCCATGATCAACGTGACACCGCCACGGATCTCAATGTAAAATCCTTTTGCACCGATGGCATAGACCAATGCAACAATGATCATGGTTCCACTGATATCCAAATTTGAAGACATTCCTGACGCACCCAATGCCCACCAAGGCAGGCTCCGGTTACCGAGAAAGTAAGAATCAATGCCTTCTTTTGCTTTTTTCTGCATTAACAATCCAACCACAACCATGGCGGTCAGATAAATTCCAACTATGACATAGTCTACAGCATGCATATCGATCTCCTTATAAATCGAATAATTTATCCCATCCTTATGTATTGAAAACACATCACAGAGATATGGATCAATGCTTTATTAAAATCGTACCGGACGAAGGTTCCAATGTAATATAATTCAATACTCTCTCATCCGTGTATGGATAAGTAGAGAATAAATATGACCACATACCATCCGGCAGATTATAAAAAGCCGTTTTGTCTTTAGAGCTGTTTACCATAATGATCAGTTCACTCTCGCCATCGTTTTTGGGTAAAACGCGATAGCCTAAACCAAATTCGCTATCTGCATAAAAGGGTTCCAATACATCGCGTGATGCCTTTCTCAATTGAGGGTAAACCTGGCGAAGTCGAAAAACGGAAGAGTAAAAGTCAATAAGCTCTTGATTTTGTTTGGCAATATTATAATTCAAATAATTTGTCGAGTTATCTTTATTATATGAATTCCGGTCTGTCATGCCTTGATGATCATCAGGGTATTCATTTGTTTCAATGACCTTGCTCCGGCCAAATTCCTGCCCGGAATGGATCATCGCTATTCCCTGAGAAGTTCCAAGCACAAATGCCCCCAATTTATGATAGCGCATTTCTTCGGGAGTTAAAATATTATGAAACTCAAGATCGGTGATTATGGTGTTTTCTTTGCTTTTCCCCAAATATACTCTTACAAAATCACCAAAAGTTTCATCGTCGTGCGATTCAAGATAATTGACAGCATGTCTTGCATCAAAATATTGTCCACCGTCATCTTGTAATGATCCCAATAAGAAACGTGAGGCATTTTTGCGGGAAACACCTTCATCCCAATTACCAAAAATAAATCCGGGACGGGAATGAGGATTCTGTCCTTTTACACCATTACGGAATTTGTCATTCCAACTGGCCCAGTTCAATTCCGAGAAATGTTCGGGATTATATTTGCCGCCGCCCCAGGGTTCGGCAATGATCACAACATTGGGATTAACTTTCTTTGCTTCTTTAATAATTGCTTCCAGTGTTTTATCATCGATCATGGCTGCCAGATCAAAACGGAATCCATCGATATGATATTCTTTCATCCAATACAGGATGCTTTCCACGATCAATTTTCTTGCCATCGGGCGTTCGGTCTTGAAATCATTACCGCACCCGCTCAAGGAAATAAAATCCCGGTTTTCATCTAAGCGATAATAATATTTCTTATCAATGAGCTTAAAAGGATTGGGATCATAGGTGCTGGTGTGATTGTATACGACATCCATAATAACGGCTATGCCGGAGCGGTGTAATGATTTTACTAATGTCTTGAATTCTTCAGTGCTTTTCCCTTTATCGTCAATATAGGCATCAGCCACCATATTCCCCTTTGATCCATAGTAGTTTTCGGGAGTAAAAAAGAAGGTGCTCATATAACCCCAATGATTGCGGGCATAGGGATTCCATGTATTTAAAAGAGCCGTGGCGGTATCGCGATAGGGGATCTCTATATTGGCAAAATCATGTATTGGCAAAAATTCAACCGCATTCACACCTAAATTCTTTATGTATCTTATTTTTTCTATTGCTGCCAAGTATGTTCCGGGAGCCTTCGCTTCTGAAGAGGGATGCGCAGTCAGATCCCTGACATGAGCTTCATAAATGATCAGGTCCCGGGGATCTTGCGTTTTAACCCAGGTATCACCTTCCCAGTCGAAGACATTCTTGTAGATATAGCTTCGTGCATTGATATGATAATTATTTTGTGTTGAAATGACTTTTGAATAAGGATCCGGGATCAGCATATTTTTATTAAAAATATCGCCTTTGCCGTTTTCCGCTGAAATGAAGAACCCATAATATTTATTCCATAGACGTTTTTTTGTTGAATATTCCCAAACGCCATCTTCGTCTCTACTCAAATTATGCGTTTCATAGGCAGGACCTTTTGCTGAGTTGAAGAGTGCGAGTTTAACCATATTGGCCCGGGGAGCAAAAATGCGAAAGACAAAACGACCTTCTTCGAAATTCATGCCCATCGCTTTTTCCGAATATAATTGGTCGAACTGTGATTCAAGTAAAGCGGGCACCGGTTTTACCGGTTGTGCGGCATTTTCCTGAAATGCACATTGAAAAAGGGGCAGAACAAGAAGGAAAAGCAAAAGAGCTTTTTTCATTATCGATTTATCTCCATGTTAATTCATTTCAAATATAGTGAGATTCGGCGGCGTGTGAAACAGTTTTATTCGTGAAACGTGAAACGTAAAATGTAAAACGTGAGACGTGAAGAGGGGAGGATAAGAAGTTGAGAGAAGGAGTGGTGGGTGAGGAGAAGAGGCGGGAGACGTAAAAGAAAGTCCCGTAGGGACGATAGCTTTGTAGTTGAACGGTCCGATTTGAAACATGAGCTCCATAGGAGCGGAACCAAATTAATTGACAATTGAGAATGGACAGTTGACAATTACGTAAGACGTGAAGACCTTCCGGCTGGTGTCCGAACGTAGAGGTTGAGAGAAGAGGGTAAGAAGGTAAGAAGGTCATTGGGATATAAAAGTTGATGGTTGATAGGTTGAAAAGTTGAAATCGATATCCGAACAAGGAACAAGGAGTTTTAACTTAAGAAGTAAATATTTACTTCAAATATCATATATCGTTAATTTTAGTCTCCGAAGCTTGAGCGAAAGAGATCCTTGTTCATTATTCATAGAGTCCCGTAGGGACGATAGCTTTGTAGTTGAACGGTCCGATTTGAAACATGAGCT
>CAYNBL010000094.1:0-9216 GCA_964395205.1 uncultured bacterium
GATTATTTGGTATGAAAGTTGCTATCGTCAAGGTAAATTAACTTATCTTCCACTGGAAGAATATAATTTAAAAAGTCAGGAAACCGAGAAGCTAACAAGCACATAAGCTTCATGGGTATTTATAATTGTCAATTGTCAATTACACTTTGTCAATTGGTTTAAGGAGGGAATTATGTTGGATCAAAAGAAAACAATTTGGTCGTGGGCTATGTATGATTGGGCAAATTCTGCCTTTGCTACGACCGTAATGGCGGGATTTTTTTCCATTTTCTTTTCAAGTTATTGGAGTGCGAATGTCTCCGGTGTGGATACAACCGCACGTCTGGGATTTGCGAATTCAATTGCATCCCTGGTTGTTGCATTATTGGCACCGTTTCTCGGCGCTATTGCAGACAAGGGAAGTGCTAAAAAGAAATTTTTATTCACCTTTGCCTTTATTGGTATTATCATGACCGGCGGCTTGTACATGGTTCATGAGGGACAATGGCAAATAGCTGTGTTTATGTATGTAGCTGCTGCCATCGGTTTTTCCGGTGCTAATATCTTTTATGATTCGCTGTTACCCGGTATCGCATCAGAAAAAAAAGTAGATTATGTTTCATCTCTGGGATTTGCAATGGGCTACATTGGGGGTGGCTTGTTGTTCCTGGTAAATGTTATGATGTATTTAAAACCCGAAATGTTCGGAATTGCAGATGGAACGATCGCAGTAAAGATCTCCTTCTTGTCCGTTGCTTTATGGTGGGCACTGTTTTCGATTCCTATTTTCTTGGTTGTTAAAGAACCCAAGTTCGAAAAAGAAAGTATGGGGATCTTTCAAACAATAAAAGCCGGATGGCGGCAATTGATCACAACCTTTAAGGAAATACAACATCTAAAAGTAGTAGGAATGTTCCTATTGGCCTATTGGTTCTATATTGACGGTGTAGATACCATTATTCGTATGGCGATCTCAATTGGGATGGCATTGGAATTTCCATCCTCAGCATTGATCGTTGCATTGTTGATAGTGCAGTTTGTGGCATTTGGCGGGGCTTTATTATATGGTTTATTAGCAAAGAAAATTGGCCCCAAGCAATCTCTGTATGTCGGAATTATTGCATACTCCGTTATTACTCTGATCGGTTTCTTTATGAATCAGGTATGGCATTTCTATGCACTTGCCGTGGCAGTTGGATTATTTCAGGGTGGTATACAGGCGATCAGTCGAAGCCTATACTCGCGGATCATTCCTGCCAATAAATCTGCCGAATTCTACGGATTCTTTAACTTGCTCGGAAAATTCGCAGCGGTTATTGGTCCCAGTATGATGGCTGTTGTCGCATTGATCGCTCGCAACGCTTCGGATGTCACTATTGGAGGCATGCAATTAGAGAACATGGGCATTCGTTATGGTGTACTTTCCATTCTTGTACTTTTCCGTGTTGGTGGACTGCTCTTGCGAAAAGTTGACATTGAGGAAGGTAAAAGACAGGTTAAATTCCTAAAATAACATCTAGACGTAAAACGTAAGACGTGAGATGTAAGTAGTTATAAAGAGGTGATCATGGGGTTGCCTCTTTTTTTATGTGGAGAAGCCAGTAGCCAGTAGGTAGAAGACAATAGTCGGTAAATAGTTCATAATGAGGTGTGATAAGTGCAAGGTGTAGGGAATAGGCATGCCTATTCCAATCAGAAGCAGGTAGACAGACTCATATTAAATTTAACTTACATTGACAAATTGAAATTTGAAACTTCATCTCTCATTTCTCATCTTCTCTTCTCTTCTCGCTTCAATAAAAATCGTTTGTAAACCAATTTTGAATTTGGTATTATTACGACTGTCAAATGCCCCCGTAGCTCAGACGGATAGAGCGCAGGTTTCCTAAACCTGAGGTCGCCCGTTCGAATCGGGCCGGGGGTACGAAAAAGCAATGTAAACGAAAGGTAACATATGTCTCAGACCCACATGACTAAAAAAGAATTGAAAGAAGATCCGTTTTTTGAAGAAGTAGCTCATATAGTTGATTTTTTCAGGAAACATCAAAATTTATTATTTGCTATTATTATTGTATTAGCCCTTGCTATTGGCGGAATATTTGGCAGTAAAGCTTATTTTAAAACACAAAATGAAAAAGCTTCCGGTTATTTTGGAATAGCAATGGATTATTATAACAAAGGTCAATTGGTTGATGCAGAAGATCAATTTTTATTACTTGCTGAGCAATACAAGCAAACTGACTGGGGAATGCGTTCCTATTATTATCTGGGACTTGTAAATCGTGGATTAAAGAAAAGTGAAGAAGCAACACTTGATTATTTTGGATTGTTCGTTAATTCCAAATTAAAAGATCCTGCTCTTAAAGCCACTGCATATCAATTGATCGGTACTTATTATTATCGTAATGGTGATACCGTGTCTGCCGGTGACAATTATCTTAATGCGGCAAAGAAAGCCCTGGCAACCAGCGATAAGCTAAATTTAGGTATACGTTCGGGTGAAGCATTTATTGAAGCAGAAGACAGAAATAAATTGGATTCTGTGATCAAATATTTGGGAACCCTTGAACTGAATAAAACTGAAAAGAATAGAGTTGAAGTTTTAGCGATGCGTTAAAAAATAAATTTAATGAAGGGCGGTTTTACTGCCCTTTTTTCTTGAACAAAGAAAAAGAAGTACGGAGAAGATATTTCTTCAACCCATAATTCATAATCCATAATTCATAATCTATAATTTTTCCTTAAAATCCCTTTAACTATCAGCAAAAATTATATTTTAAGCACTCAAAAAAACCTTGCACGAACTCAGTTATATACATATATTAGGCGCGAAAGTGGGAAAATTCCCACTTTTCGTTTTTGAGGACATTGAAAAATGAATGAAATACAAAAACTTGTAACAGACATCGTGGAAGCTTCAGGGCTAATTGTAGAGGACATTAAAATGTCCGAAACAGGTGGTACTATCAAGGTTATATGTGATACCGAAAAAGGTATTTCTTCATCCGAATTGGTTTCTGTGAGCAAGAAGATCCTGAAAAATGAAGAATACGATGAAAAGTATGCAGTCAATTACCGTTTGGAAGTTTCTTCACCGGGTATTGATATGCCTCTGACCCAAGCACGGCATTTCGCAAAGAATATTGGCCGTGATATCGAATTACAGCATGAATGTGAGGAATATAAAAGTCCGTTAAGAGGGACGATAGAAGAAGTGGACGAAAATGTCCTAACTCTCACAGTGAAAATAAAAAAAGAAAATTCTACCATCCGGATACCAATGGAAAAAGTAATATCCGCTGTGGTACGCTTAAAATGGTAAATAGGAGATAATCAATTGGATACCAAAAGTCTCATTGAAGCATTTGCAGTCTTGGCCAAGGAAAAAGGTATTAATCGCTCTGAAGTAGGTGAGATCATCGTCAAAGTGTTTGATACTATTATCAAAAAACAATATGGCGAGGTCGACAACTTTGATGTTATCGTTAACCCCGATAAGGGTGAAATTGAGATCTATCAGGAACTTACTGTAGTCGCAGATGAAGAACTCGATGATGAATTCGTCGAAATTCCACTTTCTGAAGCTGTAAAACTGCCCGATGTTGACAATCCTGAGATCGGCGAGATCGTGGTCAAAGTTATTGATCCTGAAATATTTGGCCGCAGGATGATATCTGCAGCCAAACAGGTTCTTGGACAAAAAATACGCGAAGTTGAACGCAATCAGGTATTCGAAGAATATCAGAACCGTGTTGGCGAGATCATTATGGGTAATATCCATCAGATCCGTCGCAACGATGCGGTTTATGTTAATATTGATAAAACAGAGTTGAAAATGCCGCGCGCCGAACAGATCCCAACGGAACATTACTATCGTGGCGATACCATCAAAGCTATTATCAAGGAAGTCCGCATGACAACACGCGGTCCCGAGATCATTATCACCCGTGCCGATGATTCTTTCCTGCGTCGTTTATTCGAACTGGAAGTTCCTGAGATCTTTGATAGCATCGTTGAGATTCGCTCTATAGCACGCGTACCGGGCAAACGCTCAAAGATCATTGTAGAATCAAATGATAAACGTATTGACGCTGTTGGTGCTTGTGTGGGTATTAAAGGTTCGCGAATTAAAGCTATCGTGAAAGAATTGAGTGGTGAGAATATTGATATTATCAACTACAGTTCGGAATCCGAACTGCTTATTTCTCGCGCACTTTCACCTGCTAAGCCGCTATTCCTTGAAATTGATGAAGAACGCCGTACGGTTCTTGCCGTCTTTGATGACGACGAGATCGCAACAGCTATCGGTTCCAGCGGTATTAACATCAATCTTGCCGGTCGTGTAACCGGTTATGAGATCGATGCTATCCGTCAATCCGAATACAACCGTTTTGAAGGTGATGATATTTATATTGAAGATATTAAGGGTATTTCATCCGCACAGATACATGCTTTATCTGACGCTGATATCGAAACTGCCGCTGATTTCCTCAATGCCGATGCCGGTGACCTCTTAGAGATAAAGGGAATTGGCGAAAAGACTTTTGAAAAGATCGAAAAACTGATTAGTGATGCTGTAGAAGTAAAACGAAGTTCAGATGCTGAGCTTGATATTGATCATAACAGTGAAGATGAAGAAGTTTTATCTCCGTCTAATGACGAAAATGAATAAATGAATGATTAGGAGTCGTGTATGACAGCTTCCGCTGACAAACCGGTAAAAATATTCCAGCTTGCGAAGCAATTAAATACCTCGCATAAGGATATTATTGAATATCTGAGATCCAAGGATATCCCTGCTTCGCTAAATAAAGCGCTTGAACCGGAGATCCTTGAGATCGTTCTGGAACATTTTGCCGAGGATGTAAAAAAAGCGGACCACCTTTTGGTGCAGCGTGAACATAAGCGTGTTGCAGAAGAAGATCGTCGCAAAAATCGAGAACAGGAAAAAATTGGAGAGGAAGCTGCACGCAAGAAAGTTGAAGACATGGTTCTGGATTCTTTGAAAGATAAACCCAAACCACCTCCTGTACCTGAGCCTATTAAGGTCGTAAAGAAGGAAAGCATTGACAGCTCTCATTTTGAAAAGAAAACTTTTGAAAAAGAAGCAGAATTTAAACAAAAAGCAATTGAAGAATCCAAAAAATTAAAACAACAAAAAGAAGAACGCCAGATAGCAGAAAAAGCAGCTACTGAGCAACTGAAAAAAGAAGAATCTGATAAAACTAAAGTTACCGATAGAGATGATAAGAAGAAGGATAAAGTCAAAAAGCCTGGAGATAACCAGTTTGAAAACAAACTGGAAAAACTGAAAGCTCGTCATAAACATGCAACGAAGCGTATTCAGGTTTCGGAAATGGAATCCCGTTTGGATAAATTCCGCCAATCAAAAAATATTGATGATCTTGAAACCGGTACCGCCGTTCCCGTTGTAGCTAAGCGTCGCAATAAAAAGAAAAAGGTAGTGGATCAGAATGAAGTGAACAAAGCTATCCAAGCTACACTTTCCTCTATGGGTTCTAAATCTAAAAAGAAAAAATATAAAACACGTCAGGTTGAGGCAGGTGAGGAGATTCTTGATGATGGTGTCATCGAGATCACTGAATTTATCTCAGTTGATGAACTGGCAAAGCATTTGGATGTTACGGCAGTCGATATTGTTGGAAAATGTCTAAGTATGGGCTTGATGGTAACCATCAACCAGCGCTTGGATTGGGATACCATTGAATTGCTTGCTGCCGAATATGAAGTTGAAGTAAGTAAACTTAATGAATATACTGAAGAGATCATTGAAGATGATGATGACGATATCGAAGGTGAACTAACAGAACGTCCACCTGTTGTAACTGTCATGGGTCATGTTGATCATGGTAAAACATCAATTCTTGATTTTATCCGTAAAGCACAAGTTGTGGATGGGGAGTCAGGTGGTATTACTCAGCACATTGGTGCCTACAGTGTTAGAACAAGTGGAGATAAGCTGATTACTTTCCTTGATACTCCGGGTCACGAAGCTTTTACAGCTATGCGTGCTCGTGGTGCACAAGTAACTGATATTGTTGTAGTAGTTGTTGCTGCGGATGACGGTGTTATGCCTCAGACAAAAGAAGCTATCAATCATGCTCAGGCTGCCGGTGTTCCAATGATCATTGCGATCAACAAAATGGATAAACCGGATATTGATCCTGAAAGAGTGATACGTGAATTATCTGAAATGAATGTTTTGGTCGAAGATTGGGGCGGTTCGGTACAGTCCGTTAAAGTCTCAGCCAAGAGCGGTTTAAATATGGATAACCTGCTTGATGCCATCTTGCTTGAAGCAGAGGTACTTGAATTAAAATCGACCACAGAAGGTGATTCAAGAGGTATCGTGATCGAGTCCCAGTTGGATAAGGGTCTTGGCCCAATAGCAACTGTGTTGATCAATCGTGGTACTCTCAGGATCGGTGATGCGTTTATTTCCGGTCGTTTTGCAGGTCGTGTTCGAGCCATGATGAATGAGTACGGTGAAAGAATTCAAGAAGCCCTTCCGGCTGACCCCGTGCAGATACAAGGATTTGATTCTGTTCCGCAAGCTGGTGACCGTTTTATTGTTATGGGTGATGAAAAAGAAGCTCGCCGTATAGCTAATGAACGTAAGATCATCCATCGTGAACAGGAATTCCGGGCACAATCATTACAGACACTTGATGAGATCGGTCGTCAGATCGCTGAAGGACGTACACGTGAACTTGCTCTTATCATTAAGGGTGATGTGGACGGTTCAATTGAAGCTCTTGCAGATTCATTTATGAAATTATCGACTAAAGAAGTGGCCGTAAATGTCCTCCACCGTGGTATTGGTATGATCAATGAAACTGATATCAACCTGGCATCTGCTTCCAGAGCGGTTATTGTTGGTTTCCATGTGAATGCAACAGGAAAGGCACTTGAGCTTGCAAGAGAACGTAGCGTTGAGATCCGAAATTATACGGTTATCTATGATGCCGTTGAAGATGTTCGTCTTGCACTGGAAGGATTACTTGAACCTGACAAGGTCCAGGAAATTCTCGGTTCTGCCGAAGTTCGTCAGCTGATCAAGATATCCAAGGTAGGTGTAGTTGCAGGTTCAACTGTAACATCCGGCACCATGAAACGAAATACGACCATCCGTATCCTTAGGGATGGCGAAGAAATATTTAAAGGTTATTTATCATCCATTAAGCGATTTAAGGATGATGTAAAAGAAGTTAAAGAAGGTTTTGAATGTGGTATTTACATTGATTCCTTCACAGATTTTAAAGAAGGTGATATTGTTGAAAGTTATGTCGAAAAAGCTGTTAAGCGAAAATTAGAGGCTTAAGACTATGATATCACGTTCAGAAAGATTAGCAAAAGAGATTCGCCACGCAGTGGCGGAACTGCTGATCCATTCGGCACCCGAAGAATGTAAAGAAGCTATGCTGACCGTTTCACACGTGGAATTGACAAAAGATCTTAGAGAAGCAAGGATATTTGTTTCGGTCTATCCACCTGATGCGGCTCTGCGTAAAAGCTGTCTAACTGCCTTGATCTCAATGAGAGGACGTATTCGTCTTGAGATCGGGAATAAGGTCATTATGCGCTATGTGCCGAAAATAAAATTGTTTATTGACGATAGCTTAGATAATGTTGAAACCATTAATACATTATTGCGAAGTATCTGAAGGTGGAACTGTGCTGGGAATGACCGTTCCCTTGCACAAAGCCATTGACTGGACATCCTTTGATGTCGTGAATAAATGCCGGTATGTCACGGGCTTTAAAAAAGTAGGGCATGCGGGAACTCTTGACCCATTCGCGGAGGGCGTACTTATTCTTGGGTTTGGAAAGCACACGAAGTTGCTGGACACTCACAAAGATAAGGACAAAGTGTATCGCGTTGACATAGAGCTGGGCAAAGAGACCGACACGCAAGATCGTGAAGGTCATGTTGTGAAAAGCTTCGAAGTTGATTCGCCACCAACTTTGGATGAAATTCAAGCTGTTTTGCCGCAATTTACGGGTGAGATCACCCAAATACCGCCGATGTACTCGGCCAAAAAGGTAAAGGGAAAACGCCTTTATACTTTGGCAAGAGAAGGCAAGATCATTGAAAGAGACCCTATACATGTCCGTATCAACGCCCTTGATATTCTTGAATATAATTGGCCGAGACTGACCTGTAGGGTAAATTGCAGTACCGGAACTTATATTCGTACCCTTGCGGCGGATATCGGCTCTGCTCTTGGCTGCGGTGCTTACGCACATGCATTGGTCAGGGAGCAGGTCGGAGACGTCACATTGGACGAATGCTACACAATAGAAGTATTTATTGAAGCATGGAAATCTATAGCACACTTGAGCAAATAGGGAATAGACCCGCCGTAGTATTGGCTATTGGTTCTTTTGACGGACTGCATCAGGGACATCGGAAGATCTTGGAAAAAGTTCGTGAAGAAGCCGATAGGCGCGGTGTGAAAAGTATGATTATTACCTTCGTACCAACACCGCGAGAGGTCTTTAGCGGACAAAAAGAGATCGCTCTGATGAAACCCGAGGAAAAGACCGACGCGATCGCTGCGATGGATATAGATATTGTGTGCATGAAGCACTTTGATCGCGAATTCGCAAAGATAGGCCCGGATGAATTCCTCAAACGTTTATTGACATATCTCGACCTGAAAGCCATTGTAGCCGGTCCCGACCATTCTATAGGAAATAAAGAAAGAGGTGGGATCGAATATTTACGGGAAGCGGGGATTAAACATGATTTTGATCTGATCGTTGTGCCGAAAGCACAATTTAAAGGTAATGAGATCAGTTCTCAGCTTGTTCGTAAAACGCTAAAATCAGGTCATATTGATGACGTAGTTGCCATGTTGGGCTACCATTTCCGGATATCCGGAACTGTTATTCCCGGTATGAAACGGGGACGGACTTTAGGATTCCCTACGCTGAATATCAAACCTGATCTTGTATCATGTATGATCCCGGCATATGGCGTTTACTATGTGTCAGTCCGACTGGATGGCAAGGATATACCCGCGATCTGCAATATCGGGGTCCGTCCTACCTTCAAAGAAGAAGGTCTATCCATGGAGGTACACGTTTTTGATGTGGATCTTGATCATCAATACGGGAAATCAGTAGAGATACGCTTTATACATTATATCCGTGAAGAACGGAAATTTGAAAACAAAGAAGCTCTGATAGAGCAAATAAAAAACGACATTGAAA
>CAYNBL010000095.1:0-8934 GCA_964395205.1 uncultured bacterium
TCTTTCCCAAACAGATGTCGGTGTCGCATAGAATATCCATTGATCATCTTCATCCTCTGCTGCATCCAGAAAAAGCATAGGGACTTGTTTTAAATGAAAATCAACTGAATCGGGAAAGTGATCTCTTAAAGGAGCACCAAAAACCGGTCCGGCATATAAATACAAATTGTTATCGTCAATATCGGCGGTCAGGCCGGTGTTTTGAAGATCAGCTCTATTCAGGGAGTAAATCCCCTCTTCACTGATCCGGATATCCAGCCAGTCTCCCGTAAAAGTTTTTGCTTTTTTAAATGACTTGACAGATATGTTTTGCCTTCCTGAAAGTCCATCAGCATACTTCTGATTTAAAAATATTCGATTTGTTTTATTTGTAATATCTCTTCCGGGAGCTTCATGGAGATTGATATTAATTGCCAATTCAGTGGCGACTTTGCCGTTCTTCAAAAATGGATTAATGGTAAGATATACAAAACGCTGATCACGGAATTGACGGATATCGCTCAACTGAAAAAGTGTATTGTCATCTACACGATGCTTAAAATCCGCCGTCTTCAATACCTGCACATTCACAGAGGGTAAACGGCCGGCTATCGCGATCGGGAACTGAAGTATTTCATAGCTGAGTGCTTCGTTTGAATTAATATTATTGGATCGATCAAAGCTAAAACGGGTAAACTCCTTCCCCTCCTCATACCAGGTATAAGTATGAAATTCCCCCGGATCAAGTTTGACTGAGAGGGTTTGAGGTGTGGGATAGGCGATGTCGATGCTACCCGCTGAGGCAAAGGCCAGCGCGAATGAAAGTAAAATGACGATTCCTGCAATCTTCTTCAATATGCATATCCTTTGATTGTAAAGGTTTTACCAGCGTTCTAAAACGATGTTCCTAATTTATCTTCTTTTTTTGATGTTTGCAAGAAAGACATGGATGACATATTGCAGATGAAGCTTATAAGACCTCACACATTTATCCAGCGAAGCCTTGGCGAAGTTGGAAAGACACGAAGTACACAAAGTACCACAAAGAAGAATACTTAGGGGTTTGGGGTAAGAGGTATAGAGGTGTAAAGGTGTAAGGTGTGGGGTTCAGGGAACTTTTCGATGGTTCACCTGCCCTGCTGAACCTTGGCGAAGCGGGGATGATGAATTTTGGAGAGGAAATTGAATTGCTGAAATGTTGAGAGGCTCGCGGGTCATCCTGAAACGACCCCGAAACATCGGGGGCCGGGGGCCAACAACAGATATGTCATCCCGGATAAACTTGCCGCCGGCAAGTTTTCCGGGATGACATGTTTCTTAATTTTGATAATCACAGGCTCCCGACGCCTTGCCCCTACATATGTTTTTCGGAAATAAATCGCAAAAAGCACCCCTATTTGCTTTCATTCTTTCATCTTTTGCCTTTATTCTTTGACCTTTTTTTCGTTATATTTCTCTTATGAAATTTACTTTACAAAAAGAATCAAATACGCTATCTGCCCGGGCCGGACTTATTCAAACGGATCATGGCAAAATAGAAACCCCCATTTTTATGCCGGTCGGTACGCATGCGACCGTAAAAGCCCTTTCCAATGATGAATTGAAAGCAGCCAAGGCTCAGATCATTCTTGGAAACACTTACCACCTCTATTTACGACCCGGTATGGAAGTCATGCAAGGCGCAGGCGGTCTACACCAATTCATGAATTGGGACAAACCCATTTTAACGGATTCCGGTGGTTTCCAGGTTTTTTCTCTTGCTCATTTACGCAAGATCGAGGGCGATATCACTACCTTCCGCTCACACATAGATGGCTCTTTGCATCAGTTCTCTCCCGAAGTCAGCATGGAGATCCAACGTATACTCGGTTCCGATATCGTGATGGTTTTTGATGAATGCACACCTTATCCCTGTGATTACGAGTATGCCAAAAACTCCCTTGCGGTCACACACCGCTGGGAAAAAATGTCTAAGGATTATCTGCGATCAAAAGATCCAATGTGGGATCACACACAGGCACTTTTTGCTATTGTTCAGGGATCGGTCTACGAAAATCTTCGACTGGAAAGCGTAAAATTCTTAACTGATGAAGGCTTTGACGGCTATGCCATCGGCGGTTTGGCGGTCGGTGAGCCTAAACAGATGATGTACGACCTGACCCAAACGGTCTGTGATGCCCTACCTAAAGATAAGCCTCGCTATTTGATGGGAGTGGGCAAACCCGAAGATATTATTCACTCCATCGCACGCGGTGTGGATATGATGGACTGCGTCCTCCCTACCCGCAATGCCCGGAACGGCTCTGTTTATACTTGGGACGGAAAGATCAATTTAAAGAACCAACAATACAAAAATGACTTCACACCTTTAGATCCGACCTGTGATTGTTACGCATGTAAAAATCACACGCGGGCTTATATGCACCATCTCTATCGCCAGAACGAGATACTCGGGATGCGTTTGAACAGTATACATAATATTCACTTTTTTGTTCAACTGACCCATGAGGCACGACAAGCTCTTATGGAAGATCGTTTCCCGCAATTTTATAAAGATTTTTTCAATCGATATCGCGTAGAAGAAGATCATAGCGAAGCCAATGCCGTGCACAGAGAGAACAGACGGAAGAAATTCGAGAAGAAATGATGAATTATGAATGATAAACTATGAATTAATGCTGAATTAAGTGAAAAGGCAACCCGTCGGAAATTCCGACTAGTTCAAATTGAAAAGAACAGACGAAAAATATTCGAATTAACCAAGGAGCAGATATGAGACAAAAGATACGTAAAAGTTTATTGCTGATCTCTTTTCTCTTATTCCCCTTAACGATATTCCTTTTTTCCCCTTTCCTACCCTTTCAGGCAGCCGCCGAAGCCGTTTTGGCAGGTGCGACGATCATTTATATTGGCTTATTCTTATTATCCTTTACCTTGGGACGGGCATTTTGCGGCTGGATATGTCCGATGTCGGGCTTGCAGGATGTGTGCTCATCCATTCGCAAAAAACCGACTAATCCTGCTAAAGGCTGGATCAAATTCCTTTTTTGGATCCCCTGGATACTGGGACTGACCGTTATGTTCGTCGTAGCAAAACAGCCGGTTTTTCTGAATTTCTTTTATGAAATGCCCCTTAAAATATCCATCGATGAGCCCTGGAAATTCATTATTTATTACTCGGTGCTTGCTATTATTGTGGGCATGGCATTCATCATTGGAAATCGTTCTTTTTGCCGTCATTTATGCTGGATAGCACCCTTCATGATCAGTGGAAAAATATTAGGAAATCTGCTTCATATCCCCCGCTTGCATTTGGAAACGGATAAAGACAGCTGTGTCCATTGCGAACTTTGCAATCGCGCTTGTCCCATGAACCTGGATGTCCATGCCATGTGCCAAACCGGCCATATCCTCCACGATGAATGCATTTTATGCGGATCTTGTGTGGATGCATGTTCGAGTTCATGTATTCATTACAGCTTTTCAAATCCACATAAAGAAAAGATGAGAGGGTAAGAGGGTAAGAAGGTAAGAAGGTGAGAAGGTGAGAAGGTGAGAGGTTGAGAAGGTAAGAGGATAAACAGGTGAAAAGCCTGCTCTTCGAAGCTCTGAAAGAGCGTAGAAGAGGTGAGAATTTAGGGGAATTATGCGAAATAGGTGGAGTTAAAATGACAGCGAGGGAGTATAAAAAACAACCCTCATTTTTCTTCGATCAATTCTCTTTCACTTGCCTGACCTGCTTCCATTTGAGCAATTGACTCCTCAAGATGCAGTCTGTTTGCGCGATTATTCAACAAATAGGCTGTTTCACTAAACAGTTCTCGACGTTCCTGTTTACTTAAATTTGCAACCTTATTCATTCGTCCTCCCTGCAAATTAGCTTAATATATTCATAGATCCAGTTTTTTGTATTCTTTGTGTCCTTAAGGATTTTAGCATACATCTTAGGATTTATTTTATTTCTGATCAGATTGACCGTGTTATTATCAATATTATTTTTTCCAAGAGATTTCAAACTTTGAACGATCAATGAACTCTCTTTGTATTTAAACCCAATATCTTTTAATACAGATTTTTTAAATTCAAGACTGGTACCCAAAATATCATATGACCTATCGGGACCATCACATATAAAAACATATCTTCCCGGTACCTGAGTCGATAGTCCTAACATATTCAATGCTGTTTCTCCCGATACCTCAATGCGCCAATTAAATTTCCTGGCAATAGCATTGGCAGCCTGATCCATATTGGGACTTAAATTCTGTTGAAGAAGCTCACTATATTTTGGATAATCGTATAATCCTCGACCTATCTTTCTAATCTTTCCTTTCTTTAAGAGATATTTTATATTGTCATCAGCTTCCCTACGAGTAAAATTACCCATCATATCACTTGGAGTAAATATCCAACCCCTTCGATTTCCTGCTATATAGAATAGCGCTTTATTATAGTCTTTCATACGGTTTTCTCTTATTTATATTTCCTGAAAAAGTAGTATATTTTTCAGGAATATCCAAATTATATTTTCTTTTTTATGTAATAATGTGATTCATCGTTTTTCTTTTATTATTAAATAATAAAATATAATCGCTCTTACCGGAAGGTCGGGAAATCATGCGAGAAAGGGCGGAGTTAAAATGACAGTTTGTATCATGTCTTTAAGAATACATGCTTATCTGTAATATTATCACGCTGTTAACGCAGATTATATATTCGCTATAGAATACACAAAATCTAACGAGTTTAAATAAATTTACTTGGTTTATTTTGTTGTATACCTAGGTAATATTGCTACAAAACAATTACTTGTGTACTAAGTGTTTAATATCTAATTTACATAGTAATTAGCTTTATACATGAAAAATAAAGGTAGTGTAAATTTCTTTCTGTAAAAAGGCCCAACGTTTTCCGATATTTGAAGATATCGTTAAACAAAGAAAGGAAAAACGATGAGCCTAAAAAAAGATAATATAATTGAAGATGTAATGGAACTATTAATTGAGTACGGACCGGAAAAATTCAAAGAATCGGTGGAGCTTATTTTCAATCAAGCCATGCAAATAGAACGCAGCCAGGTATTGCATGCCCAACCCTATGAACGTAATGAAGAACGTTTGGGATATGCAAATGGCTTTAAGCCTAAGAAGTACAGTACTTCTTTAGGGAAGCTGGATCTTCAAATACCCCAAGTGCGAGGAGATATCAGCTTTTATCCCTCAAGTTTGGAGAAAGGCTGCCGTAGTGAGAAAGCATTAAAACTGGCTTTAGCCGAGATGTATATTCAGGGAGTATCAACCCGGAAAGTGAAGGCGATCACGGAACAGCTTTGCGGTACATCCATCAGTTCAACACAAGTCAGCCGTTTATCCGCTGAACTGGATATGAGCTTAAATGCATTCAGGGAGCGTAAATTAGAAGATCCATACCACTATGTTTACTTAGATGCTCGTTATGAAAAGATCCGTCATGGCGGCAGTGTAAGGGATATGGCAATATTGATTGCAATGGGAGTCAATACCCGCACGGGCAAGCGTGAAATACTGGGTGTCAGTGCTGAACTCTCCGAAGCAAAAGTGCATTGGCGTCATTTTATACAAAGCCTTCAACAACGAGGGTTGCATGGTGTTGAACTTTTTGTTAGTGATGATCATAGCGGCCTAAAAGCTGCTCGAAAAGCAATATACCCGAGTATAAGATGGCAACGCTGTCAATTTCATTTTCAGCAGAACGCTCAGGATTATGCCCCGAACAAAGCCATGAAAAGAGATCTGGCCGATGCTGTAAAATACATTTTTGATTCTCTTAATAAAGAACAAGCCATTGAAAAGAGTAAGGAAATAGTTGAATTTTATTCAGATAAAGCACCGCGATTTTCAGAATGGCTGGAAAATAATATTGATGAAACCTTGACGGTCTTTGATTTCCCGAAATCTCATCGAAGACGCATACGGACCAGCAATGGGCTTGAACGATTGAATCAGGAAATCAAACGCCGAACCCGGGTTGCAAGATTATTTCCAAACGAAGCATCTTGCTTACGTCTGGTGACGGCTGTTTTAGTTGAACATCATGAAAATTGGGTGACAGGGAAAAAATATCTTAACTTTGAAATGGATACGGAAAACTTAAATATGAATCAAAAACCTTTTTACAGAATAAATGTTGCTTAATCAAAATAAAAAGTACGTATTTCTTTTAAACAGTAACTAGAGTGATTATATGAAAAAAATAATTCTCATATTGATAATTCTGTTTTTAGTATTAACTATTGCTTTTAGGATTTTTTGTGGATTTTTTGTTATTCAACCACTTGGTGCATTACCAGAAGGTAAAACTATAGTTTATTGGAGAATAGGATTAGATTATCCTTTTATCTCTTCGGCTGATGGTTTATTGGAAAAAAGTGGGGCGGGTGTTTCTTTATTTGGGAGAAGTTTAATGCTTTCAAGTATAATTGACGATATTGATGAAAGAATTATCCTAAGAATGAAATATTTCGAGCAATTATATTTAAAATCAACCAGTGGAATAAAATATAAAAAGTAGGAGAATAGAATTATGAAAAAATTATTGAAAATCTGTATTCTATTAATTTTAATTTGTTCAATGAGTTTTAGTCAATCAATTGAAACAAAAATTAGAGATTTTGCTAAACAGAAATACCCCAATGATTATTCGATGCAACAATATGTCTATAAAAATCAGCTGTCTGCTTATCACTATATGACTAGTGTATCTGATAATGAAGTGAAAAGAATAGCTACTTTTAAATATCCAAACGATTATGAAATGCAACAATATATCTATGATAATCAAGTGTCCGCAAAAAGATATATGGGTTTTGTCAAGGATTTTGAAGTAAAAAATATTGCATTAAAAAAATATCCAAACGATTATGAAATGCAGAAGTATATCTATGATAATCAAGTTGCAGCGAAAGCATATATGAAATCTCGACCAAGTTCATACGCAAAATCAAGCGCTCAAAGCAAGTATCCAAGAGATTATGAAATGCAAAAATATATTTATGATCAATTATCCTATTAAAATAAAGTGACGTAAGTATTTGTAAGTTTCAATAACTATAATTTCACTAAAGTATTACTAATTTCTAAGCATTTAATAAGGAGTATATCATGTCTGTTACTGATCACGAAGGCCGCATACAAGTCAACTACTCACAGAAGACAGTTTATAAAGCATGCCTTGATACTTGTAGATTATTAGAAAGTTTTTCAATTGATAAAAAAGATGACATCGCCAAAGTAATTTATTTGAAAGCAAAAATATCCTTATTTTCTTGGGGAGAAACAATCACAATAAACATTATAAAAGTCGAAGATTCTCTTTCTGATATTAACATCATTTCAACTCCCAAAATTGGAATGGGCGCCAATGCCCCAGGATTATATGGTGATATGGGCAAAAACAGAAAAAATATAAATAAAATACAACAAGCAATAACAAATGAATTATCTAAATATCCTAAAGAATATAAAAAAGAAAATGGCCATCAAAACTCAGTAGCTGATGAGATTAAAAAATTAGCTGAACTTAGAGATTCGGAAATACTTACTGAAGAGGAATTTCAAACAAAGAAAAAACAAATTCTAAACCTCTAATATTAGACAAGAAATATCAAATTTGCTATCCTTGAGAAACTCCTTTGAAACAAATATTTTATTTTTTTTAATTAAATTTCTCCAAACTATTGTAAATGTTATGGCATTGGCCAATTCTTTAATATACCCTCTATGCCTATTTTGTCTACCTCTTCAACAGTTATTCCATAATCTTTTGCAATTTGTGCAGAAGATTGATGACCATTCATGCCCTGATCTTCGTATTTTACAAGATTGAAGAACATCTCTTTCTTTTTACTTAAAGGTAAGTCAATAACATTCTTCTTATCAAGTGTCCCCAATGCACCGCCATATTTTACAATTAATTTCTTTGTGTAATTTTTATCAGCATCCTCCCATTTACCATTTGGAGCCCAAGTTGCCAGACCTGCAGTATATGCTCCATTTGTTTCAGTATCAGGAAGATAAAATAATATTGAAATAGCTTCTGCTTTTGGCGCCTGTGAAATAATCTCCTTTGAGATCTCTGTGAGTTCAGTTTCTGAATATTCTTTTTTTAACTTAACGCGATATTGTATTCGATGAATAAATTTTTTGGTACTTAAATCACGGAAATCATAATTTTCATCTTCAACAATATCATATAAATAATTTGATTCATTTTTAGTATTTGCTTTACTGTTTGAATTAATTACCTCAAGATTTTGTCCGATTAACGCAGTACTATTAACAAATCCAAATCCGATTATATTATTACTTTGATCAGAAGCTAGAACTTTATACCATGGTTTCCCATTTTTCATTTCAACTTTAATGGGTTTAATTTTCCCACCCATAGGTATTTGCATCATTTTTGTTAGTGCGTATTCTGGATTTACTGGATCGACCTCAGGCATTAGTGGAGTTATTTTAGAAATGGTGTATGTTTTTCCAATCTCTAAATTAAAAGGATCAACAAAACTACTGGCTGATATAAAATTTATACCAAGCATTACAATAAAAAGAGACAATAAAGTTTTTTTCATGTTAATCTCCTTGTTAAAATACATTTATTCATAATATTATCACTAATTATAATGTAACTTGAGATATATTTTTCTAAATATCAAGTCGTTTTATTTTAAGTGATAACTACCTTTGCTAGAAAATACACTAACAAGTTCATCTAAATTTACTTCGCTATTCTCGCCACACACCTAAGTAACACTGTCACAAACTATCACTTGTTTATATGATTTCAGAGTCCTAAATTTTATTATTATTTAAACTTAAAGGAATCAAGCATGAAAAAAGTTATGATGTATACTTTATGCATGGCAATAGTTTTTATATCTAGTTGTGCTATTTATAGTGCCAATGTAACATATTT
>CAYNBL010000096.1:0-8822 GCA_964395205.1 uncultured bacterium
CCGTCAGGGCTATTATAAAAACGGTTGAACATGTAATCTCCTTTATATCTTATTAATATACTAACTCTTTATGAGATTATGTTTCTCTTTTTATTGGTTTTTCGAGATATTCATGGCAAAAATATCTCGCAATCGCCGATATTGTTGTTCAATATCCAGACCATAGCCAACAACAAACTTGTCCGGAATTTCAAAACCAACGTATTCTGGCTCGGTTTCAACTTTGGTGATCTCTTTTTTATACAGCAAGGTTGCAACACGAACAGAGCCGGGATGACTGTTCTCAAAATGCTTTCTCAGGTAGTTGATCGATAATCCTGTGTCTACGATATCTTCTACAAGAATGAGATCGCGTTCCGTAATATCGGCACTGATATCTTTGATCAGGCGAATAGTTCCCGTGGAGCCTGTTTTTTGATAAGAGGATATTTTTATAAAATCCATTTCTGCTTCAATGGTCATTGCTCTTAAGAGGTCAGCCATAAAATAGAAACTGCCGTTAAGAACCCCAATAATGATCGGTGGTTTCTTCTTTTTTCTATAATCTTTTGAAATCTGACGGGCAAGAAGTTTAATACGTTCTTGAATGTCTTCTTCAGATATCAAGAGATCTAATACTTCCCCGTCAAAAGAACCCCCGTATTCAAGGGTTAAGGTTTTTTTAATCATTTCCCTGCTCCATGTTTGTATGTGATCATTATCATTTTATCATCTTTTTTATTAACAACATATTGATCAGAGCGCTTTACGCCCGGGACCCAAATAATATGATTGTCAACCACAAAAACGTGCCGATGTTTCTTATCGGCAATATTCACTTTTTCATCTTTTAAAATATCGCTGATCTTTTTGGAATACCCGGATCCAAATATGTTCATTTTGTCGCCGTATTCCCATGTCCGCAACTGACATTCTTTTCCTATAATGTCTTTTGAGAATAACGCAGTATTATTATTTGTTTTCAGACATTCCGAAACATCAACAATCTTTATTTCAATTTCAATATCAGTATCAGGTATTGAAATTTTTCCCTCTTTGCAAAAAATAATTACATCTAGTTTGGGGCATTCCTTTAATTTAATAATAATATGTTTGCGGTCTTTAATTAGCTCATGTCCAAATAATTCCATCGTATTGCCAATCTCTGAGGAAATAATAAAAGTATTCATTTGTAAGAGCTGTTTCCCTGAAACATGTTTTGTAATCTGTAAATTATTTTTGAAAATATTTTTAAGTATCTGTTTTTGGATCAATAGCGACAATTTCAGGTATTCATTAATTGAAATTTTTAATTCTTTACCGGAAATACTTAAAACTCGCTCTGTTTCAAGTTTAGTATAATGATCAATAACCCGGACAGCTTCTTCCAGCGCCAAACTCGAATCTGCCAGAGCACTTTCGCATTGAGGGAAACCCATCTCTACCAGTGCGGGCAAAACAGAATGACGGATCTTATTTCTGGCAAATTTTTCATCCGCGTTGCTGTGATCTTCAAAATATGTTAAGCGCCTCTCTTTGGCATAATCTTCAATTTCTTTGCGCAAAAAAGGTAACAGTGGTCTTTTAATAAAATCCCTGGATATGGGAATACCGGTAAGCCCCTTAATACCTGATCCTGTCAACATACGATACAAAACGGTTTCCGCCTGATCATTGGCATGGTGGGCAGTACATAGAGCATTGCATTTAAGGTTATTCACCCATTTTGAAAAAACTCTATAGCGAACATCGCGTGCCAGCGATTCGATACTGGGGTTTTGCGTGCTGCTTTCAGCAAATTCGTCATTAATTTTTATATTTTTAAGGTCAACTTTTTCTTCCACATATTGCAAATTATTCTTTTTTGCAAGTTCATTGCAAAGCTGTGATTCTTTTTCATCATCGCCCGGTCGTAGGCCATGATCAATATGGCCGACAATAAGTTCCCAGTTCCAGCGCTCACACAACTCTAAAAACACAGATAACATCACAACGCTGTCCATACCCCCGGAAACAGCCAGCAAAATCTTGTCATTTTGTTTCAGCAGGGTTTTGCGGATCAAGAATTGATGAACTTTTTCCGCAAGTGGGGACCACTTCATGATGTACCTTTATGAATCTTTTTTTTTAATGCTACTTCTATTTCTTAAGTTTAAGAAATTTACGCTTACCGACTTTCAGGACATCACCATCCTTAACTTCCAAAGGAGTTCCATGGGAATCAACACGGGTTCCATTTAAAGAAACACCCCCTTGAGCGATAAGTCGTTTTGCTTCTCCTCCGGATTGACACAAACCGCTTTCGACCATTAATTTTGTAATAAATATTTCGTCCGATTGTACGGAGTATTCAGGAATATTGTCTGGAATATCTTTTTTTACAAAAACTTTTTGAAAGTGCTCTTTTGCCTGATCTGCGGCCGCTGTATCGTAATACCTCTTTACAAGGCGCCAGGCAAGTTCGTGTTTAATATCACGGGGATTTTCTCCGGCTTCCATGGCTTTTTTAAATGCTTCAATCTCATTTGCCGGTGTATCGGTCACAAGAGTGAAATACTTGAGGATGAGATCATCGCTGATAGAAACAGTTTTACCATACATGTCTTCAGGCGCATCTGTAAGTCCAATATAATTATCCAAAGATTTGGACATTTTAGCACCGCCGCTTAACCCTTCAAGAATAGGCATGGTAAGGATAATCTGGGGGTGTAATCCATATTCGCGTTGAATATCACGCCCAACAAGCAGGTTGAATTTTTGGTCTGTGCCCCCAAGTTCAACATCAGATTTTATTGCTACACTATCATATGCTTGTGCGAGCGGATAAAGAAATTCATGAGTTGAAATCGGAATACCCTGGGCATAACGTTTTGTGAAATCATCCCGTTCCAACATACGGGCAACTGTATAATGTGCGGATAGCGTAATAACATCACGGAAATTCATGGGTGCAAGCCATTCCGAATTATATCTTATTTCCAAAGTCTCTTTATTTAGGACTATTCCGGCTTGTTCGAAATATGATTGTGAGTTTTCTTTGGTATCTTCAAGAGTAAGGGCGGGGCGTGTTTTACTACGGCCGGTAGGGTCACCTATCATAGCAGTAAAATCACCAATGATGAGGACAGCCTGATGACCAAGATCTTGAAATTGTCGCATTTTACCCAACACAACAGCATGGCCGATATGAAGATCCGGGCGACTTGGGTCGGCTCCTAATTTGATTCTTAGGGGTTTTTGTTCCTTAATGCTTAATTCGATCTTTTTAACCAGTTCTTCTTCCGGTATGATCTCCTCGGCACCCTTGCGAATAATGTCCATCTGTTCATTTAACGATGGAAAGCGACTCATATCAGCTCCTTTGATCAATGTTTCATTTGGCGGTCTATATTGCGTTGCATATCTTTTTTAGCAATATCCTGCCGTTTATCGTATAATTTTTTACCTTTCGCCAATCCCACTTCAACTTTTATGTGGTTTCCGACCCAATATATGGCCAGCGGGATAAGCGTTAGATGTTGTTCATCTCGTTTTTGTTTGAGTTTTTTCAATTCTTTTTGGTGTAAAAGCAATTTTTTGGGTCGGATGGGATCATGATGCTCATAACCCGCATGCGAATAAGGCGAAATATGCGCCTGTAATAAGTACAATTCGCCATCCTGAAAATTACAGTAGGCTTCTTTAATATTTATTTTTCCCTCACGGATGGCTTTTACTTCAGTTCCATGAAGTACAAGGCCTGCTTCGATATTTTCAAGGATTTGAAAATCATGATAGGCTTTTCGATTTTTCAGAATGAGCTTTTCCACGGGAATAATATAACGAAGTTATTTAGAAATTGGAAAGATTGTTTGTTGTTTGGAAATCTAAAGTAGAGACATGATGTCCCGAAACTTCGGTATGTCTTTACAATAATTATTATAAATATTAAGCGATATGGTTATTCTGCATTTCCATTTAAAACTAACCCCACAAGACCAAAAGATGTCATAAGAAAAGATCCCCCATAACTAATAAAGGGTAATGGTTTTCCCGTTACGGGCAAAAGTCCGACCGTCATTCCAACATTAATAAAAATATGAGCAAGTAAGGCTGTGGTCCCCCCAATTATAAGCATTGCCGAAAAGGTGCTTTTGGCAGTTATGGCCATGCGATACCAACGTAAGACCAGAAAACAATAAACAAAAAGGATAAGGGTAATACCGATAAAACCGAATTCTTCAGAAATGACAGAAAAAATAAAATCCGTATGTTGTTCCGGAAGGAAGTTAAGATGAGCCTGCGTTCCCTGCATAAATCCCTTTCCAATCAAACCTCCGGACCCAATCGCGATCTGTGATTGAATGACTTGATAGCCGGCTCCCATCGGGTCTAAATGAGGATTCAGCATTGTCAGTATGCGCTGTTGCTGGTAGGGTTTAATTGCATTCCAGAAAAAGGGCGTCATAACACCCACCAAAATATTCATTAAGAACATGCCTACTGAAAAAAGAATATTCTTGTTATTTAAGAAAATGATAACAGCGACAGTAATTCCCCAAACCAGAAAAACCCAACTGTTAAAGGCCGCCAGCACAGTAATAAAGGGAGCAGCTATTAAAAAGATATAATACAATTTATACCCGCTTGCAAAAAGCATGGCGACAAAAATTGCTCCGTAGATCAAAGTTGAACCCAGATCAGGCTGTAAAAACACCAATATAGCCGGAATTGCCAAAATACCCAGCGGATACAGGACATATCCGGCTTGTAGCGGCGAACGACGGGTCTCGCTGAATACTTTTGCAAGCATGATGATCAAAATAAATTTCATGTATTCCGATGGTTGCACTTGAAAACCACCCAGATTGATCCAGCGATTAGTGCCGGAAGTAACCATAGAAAGAATAAACGGGATAATGATCAAAAGTATGCCGATAATATAGAGTACTTCGGCATAGCTCAATAAAAAGCTTTTTCTTACAGAGAACAACATAATGAACATGGCAAGTCCACCCAGAATACCCAGCATTTGTTTCCAAAAATACTGCATATTTGATTCTGCCCCAACAAAAGACGTTGCGCTATAAATCGCGATCAAGCCACATCCTGTAAGTACAAAAACCAAGATAAGGGATGGGATATCGATCTCTGAGAATTTAAAATCGAAGAAATCTTTAAATTTCATTGTTCTCTCATATAGTAATAGGCTTTTAAAAGCTGTCCCGCTACCGGAGCGGCAACATCCGCTCCTGCAATTCCATACTCGACAAATACTACGACGGCATAAGGAAAATCCTTATGCTTAGAATATCCAATAAACCATCCGTGGGGTTCGCCGTGTGGATTTTGTGCGGTTCCCGTTTTCCCATACATATTTAAACCCGGAACATTTGCGGTACGCCCCGTCCCCCAGGAACTTTGAACGGCATTTAACATGCCATGATCAATCTCTTTCCAAGTCGAAGCCGAAATATCCGTGACATAAGATACGGGATAAACAGGGTTTTCAATTGCTTCATTTTCAGTATAATGAATTGATCTTAAAAGATGCGGCGTAACAACCTTCCCGTGCGTTGCTAAAATACCGGTATAAAGCAGTGCTTGTAAGGGCGTTATAAGAACATCTCCTTGTCCGATCACCATATTTAACCACATGCCCTTCCACCATTTTCTGCGACCATATTGTGCATCCAAGAATGTTCTGTCCGGACAAATACCCGGCAATTCTCCAGGTAGATCTATTCCTGTAAGTTCGCCAAATTTCATTTTTTTTGCGTAAGAACTCCAGTCATCAATACCAAGCGCAAGGATTACATTATAAAAATATACATTGCAGGAATGAGCGATCGCTTCATTCAGGTTTTCAATGCCATGAACATGCGAACATTTAAAAGATCGTCTACCCATATCGAAAACACCCGTACACTCATATTCGGTTTCCGGTGTAATAACTCCTTTTTCTAATGCAGCTATTGCTGTGATCATTTTATAAATTGATCCCGGCGGATATTGACCCCGTATTGCGCGGTTAAAAAGCGGAATCCGTTTATCTTGAACAATAGAATCCCACTCAGTTTGTGTTAGTCCTTCCGCAAACATATCCGAATCATAAGAAGGAGATGAAACACAAGCTATGATCTCGCCATTTTCATAGTTCATTACAATTGCCGCACCGCTATAATTTACCAATAATGATTCCGCGCGAGCTTGAAGATCTTGATCAATGGTCAAATAGAGGGCGTTTCCGGGAATGGGATTGGTCTGTTCATAAGCTTGATCATTAAGAGGTTTTCCTGTTGCATTAACTTGCTTATAACGATATCCTCTTTCGCCCCTCAATAAATTCTCATATTGTTTTTCAATACCGTCATAACCGATATTATCGCCCAGTTTATATCCTGCATTTCGATATTTATACATATCGCGGCGGCGGATCTCAGCAGTATATCCCAATAAATTGCCGCTTAATATTTCATTTGTATATTCCCGGATCGGATCAAAAGCAACTTCTGCTCCGGGGAGATCTAAAATATTTTCGTTAATAATGGCATTAATTTTATCATTGATGTTACGTAACACAATAGCGGGGCGATACGAGCCATACTGATTACGTTTCATGCTTTTTTGAAGCTTTTCGATGGGGACTTTTGTTATCTCTGATATTTTCTCCCAAGTTTCGGGGTGCTGCTTAATAATATCGGGATAAACAACAATATTATAACAGGGGACATTGTAGATGAGTTTTTTTTCGTTACGATCGAACACGATTCCCCGTGGTGCTGCAATGTCAATACGATTCAGCATATTGCCCCTTGCTTCGCTTTCATAAATAGAATAATTAATGATCTGCAGAGAATAAAATCGGATAATAATGACAATAAAAAGAAAAAGAGCCGTAACAAAAAGGGTAATGACCCTATATTTATCCATCCTGTTTTTTACTTCATGCGGCATGATCACCTGTTTTTATTATGAAGCGGGAAGATCATATTGAGTATAAGTAGTATGATGAAAGTATAAAGTGTTTCCGGCAACGAGTAGCGATAAATGCTAACAAAAGGTTTTACATATCCAGAATAGTAAAGCAGATTATAAAAGAGATAATAAAGCAAAATTGTTGAAAAAACACTCAGCTGAAAATAAAAGCCTTTCAAACGTTCAACAAAGGGCAAAAGTTTTAATAAGCCATAAATGAGAAGTGTTTTAAAAAGTGGTGATAACCCCCAATATTGAATACTTCCAGGTAAAAAGATGTCTTGTAAAAAACCAAAACCAAACGCAGCAATGATCACAAAAATGGGTTTTTCATTAAATGCTAGAAAAAGCAACATGATCAGTAAAATATCCGGACGAACCCCAGCGATGCTGATAAAATCATTGAAAATTATACTCAAAATGAACAAAATGCTCATCAGGATATAAGCACCGATTAATCTATTTTGTTTTGTTTCTATCATGGCTTAAAATGAATACTTCCCGTAAGTTATTAAATGAAACATTATAGTTGCCTTCGATCATATGCGTAAATCCATTTTCCGAGGTCAGAACATTTGTGATGACACCAATGGGAATATCCGGCGGGTATACTTCAGATAAGCCGGAGGTTGTTACCGTCCAGCCGGATTGAATATCAATGGTCGTCGGAATATCTTCGATAACAAACGTATTTCCATGATGCCACTTTAATATTCCATATACCCTAGAAGGATTTATACGTACGCTGACGCGCACATCCGGTTCGATGATCATACTGGCAATGCTGGTTCTTTTCCCTGAGGAAAGGATTCGGCCAACCAAACCTTCTTTATCTACAATAACATCATCGGCTTGAATGCCTTCATTCCCGCCTTTATCTATAGTGATAACACTGGATCTGTTCTTATATCCTTTATAAACGATCAGCGAGGGCAATAGCTCGTATTGTGATGTGTCGCGAAATCCTATCATTTCCCGTAAGCGTTCGTTTTCCGTATCAAGATTTTGCAAACGGGCGACTTCTTGATTCAATCTAAAAACATCCATGCGTAATTGTTTGTTCTCTTCTATAACCTTTTTCTTCCGCTGTTGTTCGGCTGCAGGTTTTTTTAGGAATAATGAAACATCCTGCCAACCACTTTGGACTCGCAGAACAACATGATTTTCTGTTTGGGATAAGAAAATGAGAGATATTCCGACAAAAATAATGGTCAATATCTCGAGATGTTTTTTAATTATGAAGTCATATAGTTTGCTCAGCATCTACACCAAAATATCAATGTATTTTTCGATATTCTCCAATACTTTTCCGGTTCCTTTTGCGACAGAGAGAAGGGGTTCGTCTGCAATGCTTACCGGAAGGTTCGTTTCTCGGCGAATTCGTTCATCAAGTCCCTGTAATAACGATCCGCCACCTGTCAGGATCACACCTCTATCTAAAATATCAGCTGAAAGTTCAGGTGGAGTATGTTCGAGTGTTCTTTTAATTGCAGCTATCATCATTTCAATGGTTTTTTGCAAACATTCCGATACGTCATTTGCGTCGACTTCAACTGTGCGTGGAATACCGGTTAAAAGATTACGGCCTTTAACGGCAATGATCTTCTCTTCCGTCGGAATGGCCGAACCAACCGCTTTTTTGATTTCTTCGGCTGTGCGTTCACCGATCAAGAGGTTATGTTTCCCACGGAAATAATGTACAATAGCATTATTAAGTTCATCACCCGCAACACGGATAGATTCTTTTGCAACCACACCGTTCAAGGCAAGAACCGCGATCTCGGTAGTTCCACCACCGATATCGACGATCATGTTTCCAATAGGCTTGCTAATGTCAATTCCAATACCTATGGCAGCGGCAACGGGTTCTTCAATCAGATAGACCC
>CAYNBL010000097.1:0-8468 GCA_964395205.1 uncultured bacterium
CATCGACCTATCAACACATCGACCTATCAACACATCGACCTATCAACACATCGACAAATAATCGCTTGCAAATAAGCCGATTATCCCGCAAATTATTATGAAAATAAATAAATAAGTACGGAGTACTAAAATGAAATTCAAGATCAGCTGTTTTGTTATTTTTCTATTTATTTTAGCGGCTTGTGATCTCTTCGGTCCGAAAGATCCCGTTATCAATGTCGAAAAGGGAACAATGGTGGATATTGATTCGAATGTGTATCAGACGGTGAAGATCGGCGATCAATGGTGGATGGCAGAGAATCTGAAGGTCACACACTATCGTGACGGGACTACCTTGATCCCGATGGTGACGGTTGACTCAGTTTGGTCCAATCTTGTGACCGGGGCATATTGTTATTATGAGAATAATGAGGAATATATAGATTCCCTGGGCTGTATCTACAACTGGTATGCGGTAGGTGATACCCGTCAACTGGCTCCTGAAGGATGGCATGTAGCCAGCGATGAAGAATGGAAAGAATTGGAGATGTATGTTGGGATGAGCCAAAATGAAGCAGATGGTGAGTTGGTTAGAGGCAGCGATGAAGGAAATAAACTGAAATCTTTAACGTCATGGGCAAGTAATAACGGAACCGATATTTATGGTTTTTCACTTCTGGGTATAGGTTATAGGAGAAGCTATGGCGTATTTATGAGTATTGGATGGTCTTCACCTCATTGGACATCGACAGAGAAGGATAGTGCAAATGCTTGGTTACGAAGCACAACCAACAGCGAAACAAGAATGTTTCGCATGTATGATGATAAACGGATTGGATTTTATATTCGTTGTGTTAAAGATTCTTTATAAACACACCCGATTATTCAGAAAATAGTAGTTATCAATTGCTCGCTATGCCGCAGTCTCATCTCGAAGCATCGGGAGCTCATGCATTTTAATTTTGATACCCACCGGCAAGTTTTCCGAGATGACATATTTTTTGATTTTGATGATGGAAATATCATGTACGGAACGGTTTTAAACCGTTCCGTATTTTTAATTTTCATGAATTATTTTCTATAAGATTTATCTAAAAGCTCATCTATTCTAACAAAACTATAACCTTTTCTATCCAATTCATTGATCAATTCATCCAATTTCGTATAGAATTTCTCCGTTCTGAGAGGATCTGAGCCGATATGGATCAATAAAATAAATCCGTTGAGGGTATTTTGGGACTCATAGATCATAATGGATTGGTAGATCTCGTTATTGTCGTGATACTTAATACCCATGTCCGGGGTGGTGTAGTCAGTATGGGAAAGCGTTCCGGAAGTAAAGTTGATCAGTGACAATTCTTCCTGATAGGTCCAAAGTGCAATGTCTTTATTGTACCATTCATAGGGTGGCATGAAGTAGTGTGCATCTTCTTTGCTGATCCCAAAATTCTCCATTTCGGCGTAATTGGCGCGTAGGTCATCTTTGAATTTGTCTTCACTGATATTCAATGTTCGTTTAGTATCCCATTTGTTGTAGAGTAAATGTTTATTAGAGTGAGCGCCAAGATAGTTTCCATCGGCCACTAATTGATGTATAAGGGACTTAAATTTTGGTGTGCGAAAAAAGTCACCGGTAAAGAAGAATGAGGCATTCACGTCGTGCGCTTTGAGCGTATCGGCGATGATCTGACCGCCGTCGGCGAATTCATGTCCGGTAAAGACCAAGGCGATCTGTTTTTTCTCTTGATTGCCACGAACAATGGCACCGTAAGTATCAACGGTTTCGAAAGATGCTTTTCCGGCACTTTCCAGTGAAGCCAGATAGTAAACCAGACAGGCGGTCCCGTCCATGGTGGGTTCGTTGGTGGAATAATCACCGACGTCATCGTGGTAGACCACCAGATCCGACTGAAAAGGCGCGTACTCGTCATCATAAAAGAGACGAATGCCTTTTAGATTGCCGTAGATGGAGCCGTAAACCGGACCATCGATCAGTCCGCCATCAATGCTCATTCCATGAAGGTGGGTGAGGGCGGAGTGGGGATCGGTCGGGGTATCGCCCTTGACCGGTAAACCGATGATCATGGACGTTCCCCAGGGATTACAACCGAACAGCCAGTCGCGTAATGCCGCTTCCATTTCTTCATAGCGATGATCGCCACTGCCTGCCGGTCGTAGCTCGATGAGCGAAGACTGGAGTTTTGTATAAAGCGAGGATTGCGACAAAGCGGCGGTCACAAAATTATTGGAACACCAGATAAAGGGGACACCCATTTTGAAAGCATTGTCTTTCCCGCGTTGGTAGATCCGTTCCAACCCTTCGCGATAGAGTGCGGTGAGGTCATCTTTGTTCTCAAAATCGTTTGCCGAAGCGGCGGAATAATGTCCGGCATTAAAGAAAGGATACCATTGATAATGCCGGGCCGTATCGGCGCCCATCCAGGGAGACACGGGTTCCATATCGGCGAATTTCAGCACTTCCGTCTTAAAATATTTTTTCCCGTTCATCCGGTAAAGCTCGGCGGCGGCCAATTCCATGTCATCTGCCCAGTTGTCTTCTTCATAAAAATAAGGCGCGCCGCAGGGAGCGGTCTGACAAGCTCCGGGGTACTGCTTACCATTAGCATAGGCCAGCTGTGCGCGGAGTTCAAGGGTTTTGGCATAGCGGGGATAGAATTCATCTAAAACACCCGTGCCGGCAGCGAATGCCGAGGCAAATTTACCGGCCGTTGAGGCGGTTCCGGTGGTCCGATTCTTAAATTCTTTCAGTCCCTGTACCTCGCCGGAGCAGAAATAGACCGGCCGGCCTTTTAAACTGTCATCATATCGGGTGGTATCTTCGGTCGGTAAACGAAATCCCGCATGATCGCGGTCATCGGCGATTTGATTATAAAAACGTTCGGGTGAGGGATTCATGCGGCAAAGCCAGTCCATGCCCCATTTGGCTTCGTCAATGACATCGGGAATATTGTTCGAGCCGGGGAGTCCGTTCGCCGTATAGGCATCCCGAAAGGATTCCGGATGTTCACGGTAGGCGAGGAGCAGCTGATACACGGCATTGGCAGAGGTGGCGGTGTATTGCAAATAATCCGAGGCATCATGCCAGCCGCCGACCACGTCGATATGCTGACCTTCGCGACCCGATTCGTAAACGATGAAGCCGTCATTAGTGTGACAGGAATCATTTAAATATGGATTAAAACCACAGCGTTGTTGACGCATGTAGCGGAGCAGAAAATCGGCAGTTCCGTCGTAGACGTCGTCCGCAATTCTGAAGCTTGGAGATATGATATTTTCACTTTGGATATAGTATTGACCGATACCGTTAAAATCACTCAGATCAAAGCGATAGGTTCCGGCAAAAGGTCCGTAAGCACCACATGAATCGATGTCGTTGCTCTCGAGAATAACTTCGTGAGAAACAGCATCAACTAACTGAAATACAACAGGTTGTACTTTGTTGTCTAAAGTGCAAAAAACCGGGACTTTCACTGCATTGGGAAGGTAACCCAGTTGATTGATCCGTATCCATGAATCAACTTCGGGTTCTTGAAATAATTGACAAGATGCCGCCAGGATTAATATGGCCAGCATCAATAGAATACCTTTTTTCATTTATCTTCCTTGTATTTTTATCACTTACATCTATTATTGAGAATGTACGGGAGGCTCTCGAGCCTCCCGTTATCTCGGGCGACTATAGAGTCGCCCCTACTTTTTCTCCAAATCCAAGAGCGCTAGCTTTGCTTCAAGTCCCCATCCGAATCCTCCCAATTTTCCACCGCTTTGAAGGACGCGGTGACACGGGATCACAATAGGAATAGGATTAGCACCCAGAGCCGTTCCAACCGCTCTGACCGCCTTGGGGTTTCCGATCATCTGTGCTATGTTTGAGTAGGACCGTGTCTCTCCGTAGGGGATACTCGCACAGGCAGTCCAAACTTTTTGCTGAAATTTCGTGCCATGAAGTTGCAAATGCAGTGAAAAATGAGGATCCTTACCTGAAAAAAAGGTTTCTAATTGTGATTCCAAATGATCGTTCGGGTTGCCGGGAATATCAATTTCAGGGTAAGTAAGTAATTTTGTGAGATAATTATCATTCAATTCGGAAAATGATATCGCGATGATGGCATTGTTTTGCGTAGCGATAGTTAATTTACCGACCGGTGAGTCGTAGCTTATTATTTTCATGATAACTCCAATTTCAAGCACTCTCTTTCATCAATTGTCGGCCAGTCAACGGATCAGGACTGTTTAAACGTTTAATTGTTTAAGCGTTAAATATTGAACCCCAACGGGGTTCTTTTTACTTTAGATTTCAATTCTACTATATTCGATCCGTCTGCTGACGGATCTCGTTTAATACAAGCCCAAAGGACTTAAACATTAACAGAAGAGTATTAGCTCAAAAAACACAAGCACAGCGTGTTTGAACAGTTAAACCTCTACTTCGCCAAGGCACAGCCTTCGTAGCCGAGCTACTTCCCCCTTCGCCCAGAGGAGTCGGGGCTATGGAGGACAGGTCGGCGTAGTAGGCCTTCGTAGAGCAGGACCTAAACTTTAAACCTTAAACTTTAAACCTTAAACGTCTTCCATAATCCATAATTTCAAATAAAAGTTTAATCCTTAATTCTCAATCCTGGCTTGATCTTGCTAGTCTTTTTAAATTCGGTGATGAAAATTCCCGTAAAGATCAACAACATGCCAATATAATGATTTAACGATAATATTTCATTATAAAAAACATAACCGAGGAAAACGGCAACCAGGGGGGTCATATAGGCGGTTAGGGCCATTTTAAAGACCGAAACATGACGCAACAGCCAGAAATAAAGGAAAAACCCCACTGCAGAGCTAATGATACCCAGATAAAGTTCAGCAAAGATCATTCTTTTTGTTAAGGTGAAATCCGGCAATCCTTCGAATGTGAATGCAGAGACAAGCAACAGAACGGAAGCGATCAGCATGCCGCCGGTATTCAAGACCAGCGGGTCAAGATCAATACCATCACGCTTGATGATCACATTGGGAAGCGAATTGACGAAAACGGATAAGAGGATGAACGTGATACCGATTAACTGTTTGCTCCCGGTATCTAGCATGTTCTGTGTGTAAAAAAGAAGAGCAATACCTGTCAATCCAAGCAAGGTGCCAAGCAGTTTTTTTAACGTAAAGGGTTCATCTTTTGGGATTATTATAGCGGAGATCAACATGACGGCAAGAGGAAAGAACGAGAAGATGATGCTGGCAAGTCCCGAATCGATATGCTGTTGCCCCAATAAGGTGAAAACATGGCCTAAGGCCATCATGAAAACACCGTAAATAATGATCAGAAAGATGTGCTTTTTTGACAGGTTCAACTTTGGCCGGCGGATCAGAAAAAAGATGATAAATACGATCGCGGCTATCCCTTGACGCATAACGGTGGCCCAAAGTGGTGAAGCACCTTCGACCAATACCATTTTATTGAACATCCAGGAGCTTCCGAAGACAAAGATATTGACAATAAAGGCAAGGTACAGAAGTATTTTAGCGGGTCTATTGTTCACTAAAGACCTTTGCGAGGATTTTACCCGTATTTTGGATATTTTTTAACCACTCTTCATTAAGGGGATCAAGCGCAATGATTTTCGCATCGATCTCGCGGGAGATAACATTCAATTGCTCCGATGAAAATTCCTTTTGGACAAAAATGATGTGAATATTCATCTTTTTTGCATGTTCGATCAGGTGGGTGATCTCCATGGTGGACGGTGCTTTGTTCTCATGACGAATACTGACCTGTTCCAGTCCGTAATCTCTCGAAAAATAACCCCAGGAGGGATGAAGTGTCAGGAACTGAGCCCCTTGAAAAGGATCAAGTTCGGTATGTAATTCCACATCCAATTTTCCGATATCACGAAGCAGGATGTCCAAATTAGATTTTAGCTCACCTTGTCTTTGGGGATAAAGTTGAGCCAATTGTTCATAGATACGTTTAGCGGCATCGCCCATGATCTTGGGTGAAAGCCAAATATGGGCATCACCGGGCACGATATTCTGTCCTTTCGTCATATCCACGGTCAGAACCTCAGGATGTTGGCTGAGATAAGGATCAATATGCATTTTTTCAAAATAAAAATCCGGGTGGCCGTTCTTAACGTAAAGCTTGCACTCATGCAGGTCGCGGACCTGAGAGGGTGTAGGAGCGTAGGTAGGTGGCGCAGACCCCGGAGGGATCATAATGGTCACAGGCGTATCAGCGCCTGCAATACGTTTCACAAGATAGGCCTGCGGCGGAATGCTAACGCAAATATCCGAGCTGGGTGCTATCTCGCAAGATGTAATGACGATGCTCATCACAAGAATGAGCAGAATGATGGGAAGTTTGATTGAATTTTTCATGTGTAATTATAGGTAAAATTTGGGAAATGGGAAAACAAATTATGATATAGCAAACAAAGAAGCACGTCATCCACGATAATTAGAACCACGTCATCCTAGAACAAACAAAACCATGTCATCCCGGAAAACTTGCCGGTGGCAAGTTTATCCGGGATCTAAATTATGGTATTGCTCCCAAATTGAATTGAGTGACCAACATATAAGATCCCGGATAAGATTGCTGTAGCTATCTTTTTAGGATGACGCTCGCGGGTTATTGATACATTTTTCATTATCATTATACATTGTTTTTATTTACATTATCCACCGATGAAAAGTTTAATAAAACATATAAAGTATATCCTTGTATTTCAGCTGTTTGCAGTATTTCTGTGCGCCGGCATTCTTATTCCTATGGATCAAAAACAATCCAATCATTTAAAAGCCTATGGCATTGCTATTTATGCTCTTGAAAGTGGCATGAACGTTGAATGGCTGCTAAATTATCGCGGTGGCTCGTTCTATCTTGATTATCGCGATATGATAGAAAAAGAATGTTTGCTTCGGGATGTTAAATATGAACGCATTTCATCATCGGATTACGCGAGGATAAACAATGAGATCGAAAGCAAAAATATGTCGATCATTTTACTGGAAAAAGCACCCAAAATCGCCGTTTATACCCCGCTGAACAAGCTTCCTTGGGATGATGCGGTCACTTTGGCTCTGACCTATGCGGAGATCCCTTACGAAAAGATTTACGATAAAGAGATATTAGAGAATACTTTGAAAGATTATGATTGGTTGCATTTGCATCATGAGGATTTTACAGGGCAATACGGAAAATTCTACGGAAATTATCGCAATTCCGCCTGGTATATCACAGAACAGCAGACCCAAGAACAAATGGCGTCAGACATGGGATTTTCAAAAGTATCTGAATTGAAATTGGCCGTTGCAGAAAAGATACGATCTTTTGTCATGAGCGGCGGTTTTCTTTTTGCCATGTGCGCTGCAACAGATTCCTATGATATCGCGTTGGCGGCGGAAAAAACGGACATTTGTCAAGCGCCCTTTGATCATGATGGTGTAGATCCATCCTTTGCCGAGAAATTAGATTACAAAAAAAGCTTTGCTTTTACAGGGTTTAAACTTAATCCCGATCCTTATGTATATGAATTTTCCGATATTGACGTCCCGCCGAGCTATGATGCCTTGCGCATTGATCCAGCGAGAGACTATTTTTCACTTTTCGAATTTTCGGCTAAATTCGATCCTGTTCCCTGTATGTTGACACAGAATCATGAATCTTTGATCAAAGGCTTTATGGGACAAACAACCTCATTTGATCGTAAACGCATCAAAGAACATGTGCTGATCTTGGGTGAAACAAAAAATACCGATCGAGTAAAATATATTCATGGAAATGTGGGGAAGGGGACCTTTACCTACTACGGTGGTCATGATCCGGAAGATTATCGCCATTATGTCGGTGACCCTCCAACGAATCTTGATTTGCACAAGAATAGTCCGGGATATAGATTGATATTGAATAATATTTTGTTTCCTGCGGCAAAGAAAAAAGAACGTAAGACGTAACGCGTGACTCGTGACTTGTGACTCGTCGTAAGACGTAAATCGTTAACCCCGAGCTTGTCGAGGGGTTGAACTCTGAATAACCCGGGATGAAATCCCGGGACCTTGAAAACTTAATAAATCACAACCCCGAACTTGTAGAGGGGTTGAACATCTTACAGGAATCCTGACGTTTATTGAGACAAAGCGGGTAGATTTCGAACACAGAAGAAATGAAATGTAAAGACGCGATTTATCACGTCTCCAAGCTCGATTGTAAAGACAAGGCATTACCTTGTCTCTACAACAGAAACACGGAACAAAATAGGTCGTTTATCTATATGAAAACTGTGACCAAAGGGAAATAGCAAAATGAAACAGAATCCACGTCCAAAAATTGGAATTAATTCCACCTACATGGAAGATGCCCACAAATGGTATAAAGTCCCTATTTCTTATATCAATGCCGTTTATAACGCAGGCGGACTTCCTGTCATCTTGCCTTGTAATCCACAACCTGAGGTTCTGGAGGCCTATTTAAAGGAACTTGA
>CAYNBL010000098.1:0-8431 GCA_964395205.1 uncultured bacterium
GTAAATCCGATTTTAGTAAAATAATACTTGTTTTGGTCTTGGTAATCGGGGCTCAGGATGACAGACTCTTTCTCTCCCTCTCCGTTTCTCCCATACCCCGAACTCCGGACTCATCCCCCTCTCACCCTCTCTACGCTTCCCCCTTCGCCACACCTACGCCATGGCTTCGTCGAGCTTCGGAGGACAAGCATCATCCATAATTCATAATTTGATTTTGAAACGCCACAAAACATCTCTCTCAAATAGAACATTTTAAAAACAAAACTCCCCAAGAAAGGGGAGTCATCGTACACCATCTAGGACTTGAACAAGTACGTCCGCCAGCTGGCGGACGAGGGATTTTAAGTCCCTTGGGTTTTAAAAACGAATATTCATAACTCCCACCTACGCTAAAGCTACGGTGGGCAAGCATAACTTATCACGTTTCTTGTCTCTACAGATTACCGGTCCCAGATCACCGCTCACCAATTGAATAAAGTCATTTCAATTGTGACCGCATAATTCTATATTACCTATTATTTATTGCGGCCTTTTTTTATAACAGTAACAAGGAAACCTTACTCATAATCGACATGCCGCAGTCGTTTTGGGCGATATGACTTCATGAGCAAATTCATATTAAAAAACCGGGCTTTGGCAAAGACGATCTCCTGGCGTTTTATCGCATCTGCCCTTACGATCGCGATCATTTATGGTTTAACAGGGGATATGGTCGCTGCCGTATCGATCGTTGGTGTTGAGTTCTTCACAAAAATGCTTTTATACTGGGCACATGAAAAGGGCTGGAGTTTCATAAATAAGCCGATCAAAGGAAGTAGACTTCGTTCACTTATAAAGACGGCAAGTTGGCGAGTCATTGCTTCAATTGATACGCTAGCTCTTGTGTTGTTGGTCACCAAAGAACCCGTTTGGGCGGGTTCGGCAGCCTTGATCGAAAGTATTGCTAAAACGATTGCATATTATTTACATGAACGCATATGGAATTTTGGCTTTAAGTTAACGGTAGATCTTGATCTGCATTCTCATACAACATATTCCGATGGCACATATACACCGCACGAACTTATTGCTCATGCCGTGGAAAAGGGTTGTGAATATTTTTCCATTACAGATCATGATAATTTCGAGCATATATCACATCTTGGAGATATCCCCAAAAACATACACTACATCCCCGGTGTTGAGATCAGTGCGGAATTTCCAAAAACTTTACATATTCTTGGCTATGGATTTGATCCCGAACATGCCGAATTGAAAAATACCCTGAATGCCCTGCAAGAAGCTCGCAGGAAACGCAATGAAGCCATGCTTGTTAAAATGGCAAAAGAAGGATTTCATATCAGCATGGAAGAACTCCATGAAGAATCCCGGGGTGGTATTGTCGGTCGCCCGCATTTTGCTAACCTAATGTTGGCGAAAGGTTATGTAAAAAGCTATCAGGAAGCTTTTGATAAATATCTGGCTAAGGGACAACCTTTATATATGGACAAGCAACGTCTGGAACCAAAGGAAGCCATTCGATTGATCCTTACAGCGGGAGGTATACCCGTTATGGCACATCCGTATCAAACTGACTTGTCATCTAGTGAACTTGAGAACCTGATCATTGAACTCAAATCTTACGGACTACAAGGCATTGAAGCTTACTATTCTCAGCACTCAAAAGAACAAGTCAAAGAGTACCTTGAAGTTGCTAAAAAATATGATTTGCTGGTTACAGCCGGTTCGGATTTTCATGGTGGAAATAAACCGGATATCGATTTAGGCATGAATGTGAATCGCGTCCATTTACTTCCATTTTTGGAGGCAATAAAAAAATGAGATCAAGCAATATACGTTGGGAAGATGGGGACATTGATCGAGAAAAACGCAAAGTGCTATTGAATCAAAAAAGTGCATGTTTGTGGTTTACCGGTTTGTCCGGTTCGGGCAAAAGTACATTGGCTCGATCGGTGGAAAAAGCTTTGTATGAGCTGGGTCGCTTTTCGTATGTTCTCGACGGTGATAATATACGGCACGGACTTAATGGGGACCTTGGCTTTTCAGATGAAGACCGTAAAGAAAACATTCGCCGCATCGGCGAGGTCAGTAAGTTATTTGTGGATGCCGGATTGATCACTCTGACAGCATTTATTTCTCCTTTCCGGGCAGATCGAAAAGCGGTACGCGACATGTTGGATTCGGAACAATTCATTGAAATATATGTTGACTGTCCACTTGATATTTGTGAACAACGTGATGTAAAAGGCCTATATACAAAGGCCCGCAAAAACAAGATATCGGAATTTACCGGGATCTCTTCTCCCTATGAAGCGCCGGAAAACCCCGAGATCAGAGTAAATACAGCTAAAAAAAGTTTAGATGAATCAACGAAGATCATCCTAGATTATTTGAAAGAAAACCATATTATTGAGACGAAATGAACAAAGAGAATTACTCACTATCACATCTAAAAGAGCTGGAAGCGGAAGCTATTCATATTATTCGTGAAGTAGCTGCCGAATTTGAAAATCCGGTCATGCTATATTCCATTGGTAAGGATTCATCCTGCATGGTCCGCTTGGCCGAAAAAGCCTTTTATCCGGGTAAGGTTCCTTTTCCCCTGATGCATATCGATTCCAAATGGAAATTCCAGGAGATGATCGAATTCCGGAATAATTATGCCAAAGAAAAAGGTTGGAACCTTATCGTACATCATAACAAGGAAGGCTTCGAGACCGGAGTCGGTCCCTTTTCGCACGGTTCTAAAGTCCATACCGATATCATGAAGACCCAGGCTTTGTTGCAAGGATTGGAGATGCATGGCTTTGATGCTGCTTTTGGTGGTGCCCGCCGTGATGAAGAAAAATCCCGAGCGAAAGAACGAATTTTTTCATTTAGAGATAATTTCCATCAATGGGATCCCAAGAATCAGCGTCCGGAATTGTGGAGCATTTACAATACCCGGGTCATGAAAGGGGAATCCATTCGTGTTTTTCCCATTTCCAACTGGACGGAACTGGATGTCTGGCAATATATTCGTTTGGAAAATATCCCCATTGTTCCGCTTTACTATGCAAAACCAAGACCGGTGGTTAAATATAACGGAGCTTTAGTTCTTGTCGATGATGAACGCATGCCCAAAGAATTACGGGATAAAGCAGAAATGCGAATGGTGCGTTTTCGCACATTGGGTTGTTACCCTCTGACCGGAGCGGTTGAATCCGAAGCCGACACCATTGAAAAGATCGTGGAAGAAATGATGACTACCACCGAGTCGGAACGGACGACACGTGTCATTGATTTTGACCAAGAAGGCAGTATGGAACAAAAGAAACGAGAAGGATACTTCTAAAGATAAAAGATTAAAGTACAAAGATTAAAGTAGGGGTTGGACATGTCCAACCCGAATAATAAGACAATTGTGTAAAGACGAGATCCAAGAATTAAGAAACAAGACAGGATCTGTCATCTTGAGTGGATCCGCTGAAGCCTTGGCGCAGGCGGAGAAGTCGAAAGATCTATTCATGAAGAAGAAAGATTGAAATGAGAATTAAATGCTGACAGCTGAAAGCTAATAGCTAATAGACAAGGACACCATGGAACAAAGAACACAAGCAATGAACATAGAAGAATTTCTTGCGCTGGATGAACAAAAAGATCTTTTAAGACTTTTAACTGCCGGGTCGGTTGACGATGGGAAATCAACCCTCATCGGACGTTTGCTTTTTGACAGTAAACGTCTTTATGATGATCAGCTGACTGCTCTGGTACGAGACAGTAAACGCGTCGGGCATGCCGGTGAGAAAATTGATTATGCACTTCTTCTAGACGGACTAAAAGCCGAGCGCGAACAAGGGATCACCATTGATGTTGCTTATCGCTATTTTTCCACCAACAAAAGAAAATTCATTATTGCCGATACACCCGGTCATGAACAATACACACGCAATATGGTAACGGGTGCGTCGACCGCAAATCTTGCTATTATCTTGGTTGATGCCGAGCACGGTGTAATCACTCAAACAAAACGACATACATTTCTGATCTCATTGCTGGGCATTAAGCACGTGGTGCTGGCTGTCAACAAAATGGATCTTGTGGATTATAAAAAAGAAGTGTTCGATGATATATGTAAAGAATATAAAAGTTTCCTAACACGCTTGAATATTCCCGATGTTCACTTTATTCCCATGAGCGCCCTCAATGGAGACAATGTTGTGAATCCTTCAGAGAACATGCCATGGTACAAAGGCCAACCCATTTTGGAATTGCTTGAAACCATCCATGTATCATCTGACCGAAATTTTGTGGATTTACGTTATCCTGTTCAATATGTGCTTCGTCCGGAACGTAACTTCCGCGGCTTTTCGACCAAGGTGGCGAGTGGGATTTTGCGCAAAGGCGATGAAGTGATGGTATTGCCTTCGCGGAAGACCAGCAAAATTAAAAAGATCGTGACCTACGATGGTGATCTGGATTATGCCTTTCCTCCTCAGAGCGTTACCGTGACCCTCAAGGACGAGATTGATATTTCTCGCGGGGATATGCTGGTGCATTCGAACAATCAACCACGGGTTGAGCGTCATTTCGAAGCGATGCTGGTATGGATGGACGAGAAGAAGATGAATCCGAAAACGAATTTTATTATCAAACAGACAACAAATATGACTAAAGCGCGTATCGATGATATTCGTTATAAGATCAATGTTAACACCATGCATCGCAGCAAAGCCAGACAATTTACGCTGAATGAGATCGGGCGGGTTGTGGTAACGACCAGCAAACCGCTGTTTTTCGACGCCTATGAGCGCAATCGTGAAACGGGTTCCTTTATTCTTATTGATCCTGTAACCCACAATACCTCTGCTGTCGGTATGATCATTGACCGGGTCAGTTCAGAGGATATGCCCAATCGTATCGGAGATGCCGACAGGAAGAAGATCACCGAAGGACAAAGTCTCATTTCTTCAAAGGAACGCGAAGAAAAATATCAGCAAAAAGGGCAAACAATTTGGATCACCGGCTTACACGGCAGCGGTAAAACGGACATTGCCTATATGTTGGAAAAACGTTTATTTGACTTGGGGCATGTCGTTGTTCTCATGGATGGACATAATGTACGATCCGGACTATCGAAAGAATTAGATTTCTCCGCCGCCGATCGAGCGGAACATTTACGACGCGTAGCAGAAGTATGTCGCTTACTGAATAAACAAGGGATCATCACGATCTGCACCTTTATTTCCCCCCGTGCCGCCACTCGCAAACAGATCATCGATATTATTGGTAAAGATCGTTTCCGTCTGGTTTATATGTCAAGCGATCTTGAATCAAGCCGTGCGAACAGACCGGATCTCTATCAACTGGCTGATGAAGGCAAATTACAACATTTGGCGGGTGTTGATGCCCCTTATGAAGTTCCGGAAAATCCGGATGTTGTTCTTGACCTTGAGAATAAAAATATCGAAACTATCATAAAACTAATACAAAACAAGTAGATCATCATGGATATCATTCAAAACGATAACAAGAACCCCAAGAGACGCTATACCATTGCCCAACATCAATTGTATTTGGCGCGTCCCGATGTCTGGAGAAAGTTAAAACGCGAGAACACAATAGATAAAAAATATCGGCCCATGACACGTCGAATTGCTTTTATGACCTATTTGTCCCGCCCCTTGCAGCTATTGCAGAACAACCTGAATCGCGGAAAACTCAAACGTATCAATTTTGAAGATGAACCTCCCTTATTTATTATCGGGCACTGGCGCACAGGGACAACCTTCCTACACAATTTACTTCATCTCGATAAACGTTTTGGTTATCTGTGTAATTACCAGACCTTTGTTTTCACGGTTGCTCTTTTAAGCAAGCGGGTTATCCGCTTCTTATCAAAACCGCTTTTTCCTACTGAACGTTCACAAGATAACGTAAAGGTTTCTCCTTACTATCCCGCAGAGGAAGAGCAACCTTTTTCAATGATTTCGACACGCTCCGGCATGCAGACTTTCTTTTTCCCCCGCAACCGCATGTATTTTGATAAATATAATGTATTTAAAGGTATTTCAGTTCGTGAGAAACGTTTGTGGAGACGAGATTATATTTACTTGCTACGCAATATCTCTTTGTACAATCATAAAAAACCTCTGCTTCTTAAGAACCCCCATAATACAGGTCGTATTAAGGAACTGCTGGAACTTTTCCCGCATGCAAAATTTATTTTCCTTCACCGCGATCCCTATACTGTCTTCTTGTCAACTTTGTATATGTATGACAAAGTTGTCCGAACACAATTCTTTCATGATGTATCGGATAAAGAGATCGAAGATCTTGTCATGTATATGTCACGCGAGACACTGCAAAAATATCTGGATGACCGTCATTTGATACCCGAAGGCAATCTGATCGAAGTCCCTTATCAAGATCTTTCGGATAAACCCCATGAAACTGTTAAAAAGATATATGAAGAATTAAGTCTCCCCGAATTTAAGCAAGTTGAACCCGCGATCAAAAAGCATCTCGAAGAAGTGAAGGGGTATAAAAAGAACGTCTTCAAAGAATTATCACCCGAACAAAAAACACGGGTTCGTAAAGAGTTAGATTTTTATTTTAAAGAATTCGGATACGAATAACTAAGAACTATAAACTATAAATGAAGCACTGAGCACTGAGAGAGTGAGCACTGGGTTTATATTTTCCATTTTTCAGATGTTCGCTGCATGTTAACTAGCATACCAATAATATTTTCATACTCTGAAAAAAAGTTTTTTATGAGTATTGAAATTGATAAAATTGTGTTTCAGTGAATAATCCAGCCAATTTTGAGTTTCAGATGCTTCCGCTTCACTTTCATTTAATTTATTTGAGAATGATTTTGGATATTTTCTTCTTCTTAAAGCTTCAGCGATGTTTGCACTAACAGACCTTGAAGATTTTCTGATTTGACTGGTTAAAGAGTAGAGTTCTTCTTTTGGAAAGTTTTTTGAAAGCTCATATATTGTTATTGAAGCATTGAATGCCTTTTGATATACACGTAAATCACGATAGCTTTTTATCGCATCCATTTGCCCTCCTCGATTTCTAATTATCTCAGCGCCCAGTGCCCAGTGCTATAAAATAATAATTATACTCATGCAATTCATTAGAAAAAAATAATGCGTGATCTACATCACATGTTTTATAAAATCGTTCATAATTGTCAATTATCCTTTGTCAATTGTCAACTGTATATTACCGTTCCCGCATCCCCACTCATCGCCAAATGTGCTTTCTCAAGAGATGTTATCACTGCTTTTCGTCCCGGAGCCGATTCAACAAAACGCAAAGCTGCTTCGATCTTGGGCAACATTGATCCCGATGCAAAATGGCCTGCCTTGATATATCGTCGGGCCTCTTTGGCCGTCATCTCTTTGATCTCCCGCTCTTTATTAGTTCCGAAATATAGCGAAACGCGTTCGACCGCCGTGAGAATAAACAAATAATGCGCTTTAACAAGATCAGCTAACATGGCGGCTGTAAAATCTTTATCGATCACTGCAGAAACACCATGATAATTATTGTTTTCATCTTTTATTACAGGTATGCCACCACCACCACATGTGATGACAATAAACTTATGATCGAGAAGGTTTAGAATTGATTTTTGCTCAACAATATATATCGGTTTTGGAGAAGCAACGACACGTCGCCATCCTCGTCCTGCATCCTCTTTAAATATTTGATCGGGTTTTTTACGCATCATCGTGAGCGCTTCTTTTTGGGTGTAGAAATCACCGATAGGTTTTGAAGGGTTTTTGAAAGATGGGTCTTTTGGGTCCACTGCAACCTGGGAAACAAGTGTTGAAACGTTCCAGGGCATGCCCAAGCGCCTAAGCTCTTTCATAATACCCTGTTGAAGGTGGTATCCTATATATCCTTGACTCATAGCAGTGCATTCTTGTAGATCAATTGCAGCTATTTTATCTGAATTTGTTGAGCCATATTCAAAAGATTTATAGATCATGCCGACTTGCGGGCCGTTCCCGTGGGTTAAGATAATTTTATGTCCCTGTGTGATCAGGTCCACCAAAGAAGGGACCGCCTTAGCGATATTTTCTTGTTGCTCGGCGGGATTTTTTCCAAGAGCGTTGCCGCCTAATGCAATTGTAATGACTTTCATATATACGTCTCCGATTCCTATAAAAACACTGTAGGGGCACAAAATCTTGTGCCCCTACGAATATTTATCTCATGTATAAAATACCAATGTGATAATTTAGAAAAGATTTACTGAAGTACAAAGGCAAATTTATCCTTCGCAATCCGAAAATTCCGGAGAATGGGAGAAAGTACAAAAGCAAAACTTAAAGAAAAAGTTTTGACACCGGCTTGACAATTCTCTATATTCCGACATCTTCGGGGAAGGGAGAATATCCCTACCGGCGGTGAAAGCCCGCGAGTCTGTCAA
>CAYNBL010000099.1:0-8350 GCA_964395205.1 uncultured bacterium
CATATTTAGCGCATCCCAACCCCTTACGGAGCAGTATGATTATGGAGGATGTGCATATGTAGCGTCATTTAGATTCGTTCCTTTGTTTACGCTTGAATTTAAGAAAGAGCTTTATAGAAGTCAAAGGGATTTTAGCAAAAATTCATTTAATTTTACAATATTTCGATGATTCAGAGTTAATTGTAAGTGATATTCGCATGAATTGTTTAAGAATTTGAAAATAATCAAAATTTTTAAGCTTTCTTTTTCTTTTAATAAAAGTACACTTAAAATAGTAAAATGATAAACTTATAAATTAAATTGAAATAATATAGAAAAACCCGTCCAAAAAATTGAACGGGTAATTTTTAAGTGTATTTTCTCTAAGTATCAGCTATTTATTACAGCTTAAATTAGAAAATATACAAACCTACCGATAGGCGGACAAGGTTTGAAAAAGTATCTTCACCTTCTTCTTCATTTAATGAATAGATGTCAGTCATGCCCCGTACGTAACGAAGTTCAACATCTACCATATCAAGTACTTTGACACCGACAGCAAAGGCTAGGCCCAGATTATTGAAGTCAAAGTTTTCAATATCGATCTCTGCACCTTCGACGACTGCATCACCCAATGGAATACCCACGTTGACACCGGCAGCAATAAAGGGTGCTACAATTGCCAAATCAATATTGTAACGAGCCATCGCTACAGCATTAATGTAGTTAGTGCGAATGGTTGTATTTTCAATATCACCTTCAATTGCTCTTTCAATGGAAAATCCTTCCATTGAGAACAGCCCTTCAAGTTGGATACCGAAATTACCAAAACCGATCACTGCAAATGCACCACCGACAAAACCGGTGATATTCTGTAGATCACTGAACTGGTCGATATAAACTTGTGCATCGAACTCTTCTGAATCAATGTATGAATAGTTAGCACCCAGTTTGATACCCAAATCAAATTGAGCGAATGCAAATGATGCTAACAACACAGACATCAATACAATAGTAAGTTTCTTCATTTCCAGTCTCCTTTAAATTAAATTACTTAATTACTATGTTCAAATTTAATGTATACTTACTAATGTTCAAACATTTTTTTTTATTAATCCGTTTTCTTTACATATTAGTTTTTAACTATTTACCTCTATCAAATGTACGGAAATGCAATTCAGTTCCAAAAAAAGCTTTGAATTAAAATATTTGTGAATATATTATTCCCTGAGAATACTATTTGATATGATAAAGGATTGATATGAAAACGATCAAACCCTTGGTCGAAAAAACAAAAATCGCTTCAGAAGTCTTTAATAAACTTGATATTACGGTAATCAATGCCGTATTGCACGATATGGCTGATGCTCTTATAGAATATCAACAAATTATCATCAAATTAAATGATCAGGATGTGGCTAATGGAAAAGCTATGCGTCTTTCGCCGCTTGCTATGGACCGTTTGCTGATAAATAGTGAAAGGATCACTGCAATAGCTACTTCCATTCGCTATCTTGCAAGGTCAAAAGCTGTCATTGCTTTAAAAGACGATGAGCATAAAAATATTGCCTCACCCTCTACCCTCGCGATCATCTATGAATCCCGCCCGCATCTCACAGCAGAAGCAGCTTGCTTAGCTTTTAGGTCAGGGAATTCAATTGTGCTTCGTGGTGGGAAGGAAGGATTCCACTCCAATACTGCGATCTCTTCCATTCTATGTGATGTTCTTGAACAGAACGGACTCCCCCGTGAATTGATCACACTTTTACCAACCACTGACAGAGTTTCAATAACAGAATTGATAAGCCTAAAGGATCTTGTCGATCATGTGGTCATACATGGAAGTGAAGGTCTGGACCACTATGTTCGTAAAAACACTAAAATCCCTATTTTGAATAAATTACCTGAAATTCAGGATGCCTTTAATATCTAATATTTATCCTTTTATTTGTGCTGAATAATATCCTATATTAACGATTGTAAAAATTAAATAACATGGAGAATAGTATGCAAAACAAACAGAAATGGTTAATTGTCAGTATTATACTTTTATTTAGTTTAACAGTTTTTGCAAGCTCTTTTAATGGCCTTACATCAGGCATGAGTGATCTATTTTTATTATCCAATGCAAAAACACGCTCAATTTCCCCCGAAAATCCGACCGGTGAGGTTGGAAAAGGCGGTATGGCCACACTTGAAAAGGGTTCAGCGGCAAATGCGGCACGTGATCTGGGACAAGGATGGAAAGTGAATCCTTATGTCATGGTTCCGGGAGGTGAAACCCAACTTATGGCTGAAATTGAAGGTTCCGGTGCTATACAACATATCTGGATGACCCCAACAGGGAATTGGCGATTTGCGATCCTGCGCTTTTATTGGGATGGCGAGGAAAACCCTTCTGTTGAAGTACCTCTTGGTGATTTCTTTGCATCGGCATATTACTTTAAACAAATATCATCACACGCAATTTGCGTAAATCCGGGATCTGCTTTTAATTCCTATTGGGTTATGCCATTCCGTAAAGGCTGTAAGATAACTATTGAGAATATTGATGAAACAGAAATGCGCCTTTATTTCCAAGTAGACTATACCCTAACCGATATTCCAAAAGATGCGGCTTATTTTCATGCTCAATTCAGACGTACCAATCCCGTACCTTATAAGGAAGTCTATACCATTGTTGATGACATTAAAGGTAAAGGACAGTATGTCGGCACCTATATGGCATGGCAATCCAACAATGACGGTTGGTGGGGCGAAGGGGAAATAAAATTCTATATGGATGGTGATACGGACTACCCAACGATCTGCGGAACCGGCACGGAAGACTATTTCTGTGGTTCATATAGCTTTTTAACTCAAAGAGCAGACGGTGAAAGAGAATATACGGATTATACTACACCCTATGCCGGATTCTTTCATTATCCACCGCATCCAACCAGTTGGATCAGAACTATAACCCGCTATGGAATGTATCGTTGGCATGTCACAGATCCCATTCGTTTTGAAAAAGATCTGAAAATTACGATGCAGGCTCTTGGCTGGCGGTCGGGCGGTCGATATTTGCCCTTGCAAGATGATATCTCCTCAGTTGCCTATTGGTATCAAACTGAACCGCACAATCCATTTCCGACTTTACCGAATAAGGACGAATTGGAAATTAGATAGCAAATGGGACTTGAATATTAATCTTTTACTTTGAACTTTTGCCTTTTGTCTTTTGTCTTAATAATCCTATATTCCTAAGATGAATTATTTACACCAAGATAAAACCATATCGAAGGCATGGCTCTTCAGTAATTTTATAAATAAGTCTGATTTTCAGTCAGTTTTAGATGTTGATGGAACCCGAGATTATCTTTCGAAGATCGACATTCACACTGCCGGCGAATATATCGGCAAGGTCAATGTCTACTATAGTCCAAAAAAGGATAGCTATAAGATCACCTGTCAATCGATCACGGTAGATTCATATAAAGACATTCTTAAAAAAAACTGGCAGGATTTTCAACACGGACCTAAGGACAGCGTCGCCGGTGATGAGGTCATTGCATATGTTGATGGTTCATTTTTGAATAAAAAGATCGGTTATGGTTCTGTCATCATGCAGGGAAACAAGATCTTGCACGAGATCTCCGGGGTAATGGATCATACTTATGCAGCTCATCATCAGATCGGTGGCGAGCTTAAAGCTGTTATTGAGACCGTAACTTGGTGCAAAAAGAATAAAATTAATGATATCCATATTTATTACGACTATAAAGGCATAGAGATGTGGGCTCAGGGCAAGTGGAAAGCCAAGAATGAGCTTACACAAAAATATCAGGCCTTTATGGTAAAACAATCAATTACTTTCCATTTTCATAAAGTTGCCGCTCATAGCGGTAATCGCTGGAATGAATATGCCGATATGCTGGCCAAAAAAGGAAGCATGTCCTAAACCGGGAGTTGTTATGAAAAAAGTTATCTTGATCGTTGTAGGCGTCCTGCTTGTCATTCTGATTGGCGCAGGTCTTTACCTGAATCCCCTATTGCCCATTATTACCGGCTATGCCGCAAAAGGTTTAGCTTCGGGTATTTTTCTCTCTGAACGCGAACAGGAAGATATCGAAGCCGTTGACCTGAATTTCTCTTTTATTAAATTCACGAAAAATCGTGTGGATTATGAAAAGAAGACCGTCACATCAAAATTTCTTTGGAATAAATCTAAGGTAGTCTATGATAAAAATTACGGATGCACGATTGTCCGTGATTTTACCGAAGCTGAAATTTTTGATCGTCCTCCCCTGCTTTATAAATCTAGCACGGAACAAAATTACGCCCATGAATGGCCTGAAGGTGACCGTGTTGACAACAGTATGATCGAGGGTGTTGATTACACATTGCTTTCTGACGCTGTTGATAATGCCCTTGGAGACGAGATCCCTCATTTAGGGACACGTGCATTGCTCGTGGTATATAATGATAAAATTGTTGCAGAGCAATATGCGGACGGATTCGATGTAAGTACCAGACTTTTAAGCTGGTCTATGGGTAAAAGTGTGGCCAATGCATTGGTTGGCATCCTTAATAAACAAGATAAACTTGATATTAATGAACCTATCCTTATGCCCGCTTGGGAAAATGATGCCCGCGCGGCGATCACATGGGCAGACATGATGCACATGAGCTCCGGCTTGGAATGGGAAGAAGATTACGGCAATGAATCGGATGTAAATGTTATGCTGCATAAAGTTGGTAATTTTGGTAAATATACAGCCGAAAAGCCAAGTATAGCACCTGTCAATACGGTTTGGAACTATTCATCGGGTTCGACAAATCTTGTCTGCCTTAAGATGCGTGATCTTTTTAAAACAGATGCCGAATATTATAACTTCCCCTATACTTTTCTATTCCAAAAGTTAGGAATGAATTCCGTTGTGTTTGAAACAGATGCATCAGGTACCTATGTCGGATCATCTTATATCTATGCAACAGCCCGTGATTTTGCCCGTTTTGGCATGCTATATTTAAATGACGGTAACTGGCTGGGAGAACAGATATTGCCTGAAGGCTGGGTAGATTACACAAGATCAGAAGCTATAGCCTCCGGCGGTGAATACGGTTCCTATTTCTGGTTGAATCTTTCAGGTGAATATCCCGACGCACCGAAAGACACCTATACATGTGAAGGCCACGATGGTCAATTTATTATTATAATTCCATCAAAAGATATCGTAATGGTTCGTCTTGGTTATTCAAATCCTGATGAATTCGATCTCAATTTAATGATGAAAGATATATTGGCCGCGTTCCCGGAATAAATCAGAGAATTGGATTCGTATTTGAAAATTATATTAATATTTTGTCATCTCGACTAAGTCTCGTCCCATATCGTGGGACCAAGACGCATGGAGAGATCTCAAATTTCCTTTAGTTTGAGATTTCTCGATTTCTCAGTCCGTATGCGGACTGATTCACTCGAAATGACATTTAAAGTGAGAAGTATAAGATAAACATGTCAAATAAATTCAAGGTACATTCACCATTTGGACCTGCAGGTGACCAGCCACAAGCAATTAAGTCTCTCGTAGAGGGAATTCAAAACGGAGATAATTTCCAGACCTTGTTGGGTATCACAGGCAGTGGTAAGACCTATACCATGGCAAAAGTGATCGAGCAAGTGCAGCGTCCTACCTTGATCATCTCACACAATAAAACACTTGCTGCTCAGCTTTACGGGGAGTTTAAAACCTTTTTCCCGGAGAATGCGGTAGAGTATTTTATCTCCTATTACGATTATTACCAGCCTGAAGCATACATTGCCACTACCGATACCTATATTGAAAAAGATTCAGACATCAATGATGAGATCGAGAAATTGCGTTTAAAAGCGACGTCTTCACTGCTTGGCCGACGGGATACGATCGTGATCGCCTCGGTGTCATGTATTTTCGGTTTAGGTTCGCCTAAAGATTACGAAAAACAGATCATCGTCCTACATAAAGGCGAAACCATCTCCCGTAAAGAGTTATTTAAGCGACTCGTATTTATTCATTATTCACGCAATGACCTCAGCTTTTCCCGATCGACTTTCCGCGTTCGCGGTGACAGCATAGAGATATACCTCGCCTATTCCAATGAGGCTGTCCGACTGGAATTCTGGGGTGATGAGATCGAAAAGATCAGTATGATCGAACCACTCACAGGAAAGGTTCTGAAAACGCTTGATTTTGCGGTTATCTACCCTGCCCGACATTTTATTACCGATTCAGAAAAAGTCAAATTGGCAATTATTAATATCAGAGAAGAACTCAAAGAGCGACTCAATGAATTGAGACAAAATGGCAAGCTGATTGAAGCACAACGATTGGAACAACGGACTAATTATGATATTGAAATGATCCAGGAATTAGGCTATTGTTCCGGAATTGAAAATTATAGTCGTCATTTAACTCTAAGAAAGCCGGGTGAACGTCCTTTTACACTCATGGATTTCTTTCCGGATGATTTTTTAACTATTATCGATGAATCTCATGCCACTATTCCACAAGTACATGCCATGTACAACGGCGATCGTTCCCGTAAAAGTGTTTTAGTGGAATATGGTTTCAGATTACCCTCCGCCTTTGATAACCGTCCTTTGAAATTTCCAGAGTTTGAAGAGATGCTGAATCAGACCGTTTTTGTTTCGGCAACACCTTCTAATTATGAAATTGAACAATCCAATGGAGTTGTAGTCGAACAGATCATTCGTCCCACCGGCCTTATTGATCCACATATTATAGTTCGTCCCACTGATGGTCAAATAGACGATCTTATCAATGAGATCCAGATCCGGGTAAAAAGAAAAGAGCGTGTGCTTGTTACAACTTTGACAAAGCGCGAATCTGAAGACCTGTCGAATTATTTGAAGAACATAAATATACGAGTCCGATATTTGCATTCGGAAATCGATTCGCTGGAACGGGTCGTTATTCTCCGTGACCTGCGTATGGCAGTTTTTGATGTATTGGTTGGCGTTAACTTACTGAGAGAAGGCTTGGATCTTCCCGAAGTTTCGCTGGTCGCCATCCTTGGTGCTGATAAACAAGGTTTTCTTCGTTCCGAACGCTCACTTTTCCAAATAGCCGGTCGAGCATCCCGAAATATTGAAGGTACGGTCATCTTCTATGCTGATAAGATGAGTGCAGCTATGAAGAGCGTGATTGATGAAACAAATCGTCGTCGCACCCTGCAGCAAGAAAATAATATAATGCGAGGGATCACTCCGAAAACCATTTACAAAAGTGAATCTGAGATCAGGAATATTACATCCATTGCCGATATGAAAGGCGATTATAAACCGGGTGAAAAAAATATTAAAAAAGTAAAAAAACTGTCTAAATTCGAAGCACTTGACCTTATAGACCGTCTGACCATCCAAATGCAAGATGCAGCTAAATCCCTTGAATTTGAGAAAGCTGCCGCCTTGAGAGATGAGATACTTGCAATCAGAAAAATTAAGAACGCGAAGTAATTCCTTAGCACTTGAGGCTGAGATAAAGAAAATATGAAGTCCTTGCTTTGACTTATTCCCAAACTCCTAAAGCTCCAAATATCCAAACTGCAAAACTAATTTCAGTCTCTTTAATTGTTTTATATCACCAATCAATACATAAACGAAAATTAATTGTTTTTTTAGAAGCATTTTATTGCATTTCAATAAAGTTTTTTATAGCTTTTGTCTTGTTATCAAAATGAATTATTGTATTTGAAATTAGGAGTAAATAATGAAAAAGTTTTTTATGTCTCTTCTATGGGTTCTTTTGTTCGCCGCATTAGGTTTCATGTATTTTTATCAAACTACTTTTGACGGTCGCCTGATAGATATGAACACCCGTGCCAAGAATATCGAAGAGAAATACCAGGGTTATACCGACGACCTGCATGATTTTGATGTTCGCCTTATTGGCCATAGAAAACACATCAACCAAAACAGCCAACGCTTTATTGACCTGAAAGGTGAATTAAGTGATGTTAGAGATCAACATTCAAGCGATATGTTCTATATAAATACACGTGTTGATTCATTGGGATCAATTGTTGAAGCTAATCAGGCACAATTAAGAAGCCGTATTGACGATGTTGACAAGAAACTCACCAACCTCCGTCGTACCGTTACTCAAAACAACATTCGCGCTACACAACAACTACAAGACTTAAGTCGTGAAATTGAAAAACTACAACTTCAGTTTACAGATCTTGATACAACAGTTGTAAAGAAGAAAGTCAAAAGATAAGATTTGACTGACATCTACATATTAGCCGCTCCGATTTTCGGGGCGGTTTTTTATTTTTGTTATTTTTTTGATGAAGTATTAATTTATTTGAAAGTGAAATATTTATTTAA
>CAYNBL010000100.1:0-8339 GCA_964395205.1 uncultured bacterium
TTTTTTGATGAAGTATTAATTTATTTGAAAGTGAAATATTTATTTAAAATATATTGCAGGATCACAACAATAATAACAGACATTATTTTAGATATCAAAATTGGTATCACAAGTATTTCGGTAAATACATGTATCAATAATGTGCTTATCGCTATACCAATAAAACCGATAAGATAAAATGATAAAAATCTTTGTAGGGGTTTATTATAAACTTTAAAATTGTATCTTCGGTTTAAAATAAAATTATTTACTAATCCAAATGAAACACTAATGACATTAGATATCACATAATATAGACCAAGCACTTTTACAAGAAAGGTAAATAATAAAAAATCAATGGTAACGCCTGTTACACCAATAAATGCATACAAAATAAAATTTCTATCAAATATTTTCCCTACTAAAGGCAATTTTGAAATAAAATAGATTATCCTATTTATTATTATTTTAATTTCGTTCTTCATTTTCACTACGTATCTTTATAAAATTACATCTATGATATTTTGATCTAATAAATTTTTACGCCTTTTTATACAAACTTTAACTTATATCATGACTAAATTTCTGCAAATTTTCTATATAATATAATATTTTAAGATCTAAAATTATCATGAATTTTCAATAAAAACATATTTCATCTCATAATCATGGTAAATCTCCATTAACAAATATTACTAAAAAATACATTAAGTATATATCTACATCTTGGAAATAAACTTCTATAATTGTATATTAAATTAATAATTTTAATAACGATTGTGGTTTATGGGAAAAAAGAAACCTAAAATAAAATCTAAAGAGGAAATTATACCTCAAAAAGCTCCATGTTTAAATAATCTAGCTGTAACATTAATAATATTTCTTCTTATTTTTACAGCATACAAATTGCAACCCTCATATAAATGGGTATACGATTCTCTGGCGCGTTCGAACGTAAAAACCATAAAAGATTACCCTAAATTGCCTATTAATAAGAAGTATGAAGCAAAACTGGGGTTTGATTATAGATACATAAATTATGTAAAAATCAATACTCCTAAAAACGCTGTTATATTAATGCCCCCCCATAGTGAATTTATAAAGAAAAACTTTAATAAAAAGGGTGCTTGGGGAGCAAAAAATAAATGCTGGAACACTTATTTTTTATATCCCAGAGTTGTAATTGATCAAAAAACTTTCGAAAGCGATACGACATTAGCAAGTTTGATAACTCATGTTATGATCGTTAATGGTTGGGGTTATGATAATTTGACATACTTCGTTCCACAAAAATCTGAGTATAACGTATTACCCATTAAACTTTCCGGAGTGAAAAAATGATAATTGTCGGAATTTTATCAATTTATTTACTGGGATACTCAATCATTAACCGCTTAGGAAACAGTTCTTCAAAAGTGGAAAAAATAGGTCTTTCATTCCTTATTGGTTGTGGAACTCAAACAGTATTTATGTTTATTCTTGATATTTTTCATATCAGATTTAATGCATGGGTTCTATTATTACTATCATTTATTATGATTGTAATTTTAAATTTGCATTTAATTAAGCGTTATAAAGAAATCAGTAATCCCTTACCTACAATAAAAAATAAATTCCGGAAATTCAAATTTAATGGGTTTTGTACCATTAACTGGGCTTGGATCGGATTGTTGTTGATTATAACATACCTAATGATTGCCAGTTTATTAAAATCTCTATATTGGCCTGTTACAGCATATGATTCAGTTGCCGGTTATGACTTAATGGGGAGAGTAATCGCTAATGAAGGTAAGATCCTTGTCAGCTTATTTAAATGGAACCTGCAGGGACCAAGAGGAATTTATCCTCCTCTTGCTGAAGGCAGTTTCGCATATGCTTATATGTTCGGACTAACCAGTTCTAAACTAATGATCTCATTGAATTATATTTCATTCGTAATTATTTTTTATACTTTATTAAGAAAATATACAAATCGAATAAGCGCAGCTTTGTTTAGTCTGATCCTAATTGCAACCCCGGAAATGTATGCATTTTCATCACTTTCAAATACTAATGTTATGGGAGCAGCTTATGCGGGATTGGCGATAATCTACATTTTTCTATGGACGGATCAGAAAAATAAATTTGATTTTTATATCGCTTCAATCCTTATGGCAATGAATGTTTGGCTGAGGAATGATGGTATTATATTTAGTATAGGCGGATTTCTAATTCTTTTATGGAGTGCTTTTAAAGATAAAAATTGGAAATATCTCCTTATATATTCTGCAATCGCTTTTTCTCCATTCATAATATGGACTATCTACTTAAAACTAGTTATAGGAATTGTACAAGACAGATTTGTAAGTCATTTATTCTGGGATGGTGAACGATTTAAGAAATTAATGAATTGGATTAAGTTATTAATAACCAATACATCTTATTATGGCTGGACATTTTACATTTTTTTCTTATCCCTTATATTGAATATCAAAAATATATTTAAAGATAAAATTGTCCTACTTGAATTGATTATTATTTCATTTTTGGGGTTTGCTGCTATTTACTATCAATTAGATGATCTAAAGCAGGATCCTCTGGATTCAATGATGAGAAATTCCTTTAGAAGAGGTCTATTTTACTTTATTCCAATGATCCTTTTTTATGCGTCTACAAATAAAGCAATGGTCAAAGCCTTTGATTGGATTGAAACATTTAGAAAAACTAAAATTAAACTGAAAGTAAGATAACAAATGCTTTTATCGGTAATAATTCCTGTTTACAATGAAAAAAAAACGATCTTAGAAATTCTTAAAAAAATTGAAGAGGTACCTTTAAACAAAGAAATAATTATAGTTGATGATGGATCAACTGATGGTACTCGAGAATTACTGGCACAATTTCATGATTCCGTAAATATTCATGTCTATTTACATCCCAATAATAAAGGCAAAGGGATGGCTATTCGAACAGCAATTCCTAATTGTTCAGGTGATATAATCATTATACAAGATGCCGACTTGGAATATGACCCAGCAGATTATTTAAAACTGGTCGAACCATTTAAATATCATGAGGTTAAAGTTATTTATGGCTCAAGATTTTTAAACAACGTAAATCGCCACTCCTATTTAAGATTCTATATGGGTGGACGCTTACTTTCTTTCATTACAAACATATTATTTGCTCAAAATTTAACCGATGAACCTACATGTTATAAAGTATTTGATGCTGATTTTCTCAAATCGATTCCCCTTAAATGTAAAAAATTTGAATTTTGCCCCGAAGTGACGGCAAAAGTAGCAAAAAAAGGAATAAAGATAAAAGAAATACCTATTAATTATTACCCTCGAACGCTTGGCGAGGGCAAAAAGATAACATGGAAAGACGGCCTTCAGGCGATTTGGGTGCTTTTTAAATATCGATTTGTAAATTAGAATTGAAAGCTAAGGCGATATTATCATTTGTTGATAAACATCTTATTTAATCAATGATCGACCTTTTCGATTTCATCTCAACACTTCAACCCCTTACAAAGTCATATAGACACTAAATTTATAACTCTGTTATTTTGAATCATAAATTCTACAATAGAGATTTTTTAAAAGGATTTTAACTTACTAAGACATTCCTAATAAACGGCAAGTTACTCAAGTTGCCATCCAAAAAGTGCCCGATCATGTTATTGTTATGGCAAAACTTTAATTTACAGTGGTTTCGAACTTACTAGATTTCTTATTTATTTTACTAGAATTTCAAATTTTTGATTTTTGTGGATAAAGTCTAAATTTTACATAAACATAAAGAACGGTCGCGAATTTTATCTTTGCAGTTTTAATGCATTCATCCCTATCTCACAAAATTATAATACTATTTTAGTAAAGAATATGCCTTTTGAACATTAACTGGATTGCTTTTATTTACAGAATTTTAATAAATCCTCGTCATCTTAACAAAAAGAACAAAAATGAGGATTTATGTAAAGTTTTTTAAACTTAGGCAGGTAAGATTAATAAACAAGCTAATAAAGAATTAATAATGAGTTAAAAACGGGCATAAGATGGCGATTATCATCCTGAATAATTAACTATCAATCAATTAAAGTCCGGGGATATTGCCGATGGATATATATAATGGTAGATTGGTTCTACAATGAGAGAAAACTTTTTGACAAGAGAGATGAGAAAATGAGAGAGAGAGATTTTTCAAGAGAAACACAAAATAAGAAAGGGCTTCAGATGAAGAAGCTTACAGTGGGATTATTTTTGATACTTTTTGTATCATTGGCTTTTTGCGAAACCGGACAGATTCACATTATTTATGCTAACGGATCTTTGAACGTGAGCGAAAATTCAAGTACTTATGAATTTGATGTCCAAGCTTACATGACTGATGGTAGCGATGTTCTTGGAGACGGTATGGTCTATGTTGAATATCCTGAGACTATTTTTGGCAATTTGGCTGTCATGAACAATAAGATCAGTGTCCAAAAAACGGGCGTTCTAACCGGGACGATCGCAAATTACGGAATAGATCTTTATAGGATAGTAAATATAACCGATACCTACTCGAATGTCTTTGCCGTTACATTCACCAGCAATACGAATTCAGCTTCTTTTAAAGAATATTTCAATTCTATTTCATCAAATCCATCAGCTCCGTCCGACCTTTTACATATCACCATGGATATTTCCACTTTGGATGAGGGAAGCTTATCGTTTCCCACATACATACCCGGTACGGATATGTTATATTATGATTATGAGCTGGAAACTTTTTCGGGAGGTCTTGATCTAAGTCAGGCAAATGAAAATATTACAACTCCGGAAGATCCCGCTGATGAACCCGATGTAGAACCGGTTTTCGCCGGTAACGTAGACGTTAGCAAATTTACAGTCGCATTCAAAAAAGACATTGTAAAATTAGCATGGACTGTGTCATCTGAAACAAACCTGATCGAATATGTACTAGAGCGTTCTGAGAACTCGACGGATTATAGTGAAATAAGCCATATAAATACAAAGACCCCCAGAAAGAATAACTCAAATACGTATAAAGCAAATGATCGTACGGTTATTTCCGGCATGTCCTATACATATAGATTATTGGCTGTCGACGAAAACGGGACGTCTCAGGTAATTGCTACTAAGGTTATCTCAATAAGTCCAAATCGTAAAAGCATCCTGGAAAGTAAAGATTTCGCACTTGAAGCCAGCTATCCAAACCCCTTCAACCCGAGTTTTACGGTACCTTTCACTATCCAAACGGCACAGGATGTTGATATCAGACTATACAATATGTCAGGTGAGATCGTAACTACTGTTGCTAACGGTCATTATTCCCCCGGTGAATACAATATTCGAGTTAGCGGCGATAACTTAGCAAGTGGTATTTACCTTCTTAGAGCTCAAGTTAACGGTGAACAAGCAACACAAAAAATGCTACTTGTTAAATAAGAATCCCCTGTAAAGAGAGAGAAGAGCAAAAACGGCACCGCACAGTGCCGTTTTTCATTTTCCCCATTATTTATTAAATACTCTCCAACCACCGCTTGTCAAAGACCATGCTTAATAATTATTATCTCATAAATTGATACCCCTTCCTCCTATCTATCCCTTTAACTCTCTCTCCACAAAATTCTCCATTCTCTTATTAATTGCTTTTATGGCATTAAAATCCTATTTTACTTCATAATAATATTAACGATTAAGACAAGGAATACAATATGTCTGGACATAGTAAATGGGCAAATATCAAACACCGTAAAGCAGCGCAGGATTCTAAGCGGGCTAAGGTTTGGACTAAAATACTCAAAGAGATTACCGTTGCTGCTAAAGCCGGTGGTGGTGACATTGAATCTAATCCTCGTATGAGAACAGCCGTGATAACTGCTCGTGCCGTGAACGTCCCCAATGACACCGTAACCCGTGCGATCAAGAAGGGTACCGGAGAACTGGAAGGTGTAAACTACGAAGAGATCGTCTATGAAGGTTACGGCCCTTTTGGCGTTGCTATTATGCTTGAAGTTCTAACTGATAATAAACAACGCACCGTTGCTGAGATCCGGCACCTCTTATCAAAACACGGTGGTAATCTTGGTGAAACCGGTTCAGTCAATTGGAATTTCACCCGTAAAGGCAATATCGTTGTTGATGCTGATGGAGTTAATGAGGATGATCTTATGATGGAAGCTCTTGAAGCTGGTGCAGAAGACATTATGACCGATGGTGACAGTTTTACTGTTCTTACCGACCCTAACAGCTTTAATGATGTCCACGAAGCTTTAAAAGAATCTTATAATATTGTTCATGCCGATATAGAGCAAATACCGGGGACAACCGTAAAAATTGATAATGTTGATGATGCAAGAAAATATATGAAACTCTATGATTTACTCGATGATCATGAAGATATCCAAAAAGCATGGGATAACTCTGAAATACCTGAAGAGATCATGGAACAATTGGACGAATGATAATACTTGGTATTGATCCCGGTTTGAATAATAGTGGCTATGGACTGATCAAGATCGATCATTCCAAAATCCTCTTCTTGGCCGCCGGAGAAATATCAACGGCCAAAGCTAAAGATTTCTCTGAAAAACTTGAAATACTATACCGAAGCTGTTGTGATATTATTGATGATCACAAACCGGATGTGTTTGCCATTGAGGAAACATTTTCCAATGTAAATCCCCGAACTTCTTTGAAATTGGGACATGCAAGGGGTGTTTTAATGTTAGCGGGCCAAATGAATAATCTCCCGGTATACGAATATCCTGCGACGATCGTCAAAAAAGCATTGACCGGTGTGGGTTCCGCCTCAAAAGAACAAGTCAAATACATGGTTATTAAAATGCTGAAATTATCCTCTCTCGGAGGAAAAATGGATGTCAGTGACGCATTGGCCGTTGCCATTACGCACTATAACCAAATTCGTTATGGCCAATTGATTAAAAAAGGATAAACATGATATATTTTATCGAAGGAATGATAGAGATCAAGGAACCCAATCTGGTGATCTTGAATGTAGGCAACATAGGGATCGGTTGTGCAATAACCCTTTATACCTACGATAAATTACCTTCCCGGGGCTCTCATTGCCGTTTATTGACCTATTTGCATGTGAGAGAAGATATTTTACAGCTCTATGGGTTCATTGTAGAAAAAGAACGCAGCATGTTCGATAAATTGATCTCATTATCCGGAATTGGTCCCAAACAAGCGATCAATATTTTATCTGGCATTAGATATGATCAACTTATGGATCATATATTGCAAGGTGATGTTGCTTCCGTCAAACGTGCCCCGGGTGTGGGCGATAAAACAGCCCGCCGTATTATTCTTGAATTGAAAGATAAGATCTCTGATGAGGAAGTCAGTCAAATTACCGGAGTTGCACCTGACTCCCCTCTTTCACAAAATTTAAAAGATGCCGTTATGGCTTTGGAATCACTGGGGTACAAGAAAAACCAGATTCAAAATACTTTGAATAAACATATCAAAACTGATGAAGATCTGAGCACGGAAGAGATGATTAAGTTATATTTACAGGTACAAAATAAATGACGATATTGTAAAGACGCAAGATCTTGCGTCTTTACAAAATTAAAATTTGATGAAAGAAGCGTTATAAATGAAGATCAAAGAAATTTTATTACATAATCGTTCATACCGCAGATTCAAACAAGAACCGGTTCTAAGTAAAAATGACCTGCTTGATCTTATTAATTCTGTCCGACTCTCACCCTCAGCGCGAAACGATCAACCCCTTAAATTCATTCTATTGCATTCAACAAAAACCTGTGACATTATATTTCCATTTACGGCATGGGCAGGATATTTAAAGGATTGGTCCGGTCCAAATAAAAACGAAAGACCGACTTCCTATATTATCATCCTTTGCAATACGGATATTTCCAAAAAATACGGCGTCGATGTAGGTATTGCCGCTCAAAGCATTCTCCTGACTGCCGCTGATAAAGGTTTTGGAGGATGTATGTTGGGATCAATCATGCGGGAAAAGATCCGTGAATCATTTTCAATTAATGAAAAATATGATATCCCCCTTGTGATCGCGCTGGGCAAACCGGCTGAAAAAGTAGTCATTGAAGATATAGAATCTGGTGATACTCACTACTATCGCGATGCCGATGATACCCATCATGTACCCAAACGAAAAGTCGAAGAACTAATTTTTGATATATGCTAATTGTTGCTATTTGTTAATATTATTTATTATTCAACGAATTACTATTGGTAGTAACAAATATTTATCGTATAATTGTTTGTCGTTAACACTAAAACATAAAGGGTAAAACCATGGCTAAAAAGCTTTTTATTCCGGGTCCTGTAGATGTTAGACAGGAAGTCCTGGATGCC
>CAYNBL010000101.1:0-8322 GCA_964395205.1 uncultured bacterium
TTCATTTAAACTCCGGGTTTTCCAAGTAAAGCAAACATATTCTTCTTATAGGTTTCCACACCCGGCTGATCAAAAGGATTAACTCCCAGCATGTATCCCGAGATCGCAACAGAAACCTCAAAAATGACACAAAGTTTTGCCAAATGTTCTTCGTCAAGATAATCAAAATGAATGACCATCGTTGGGACGCCACCCTCTTCATGTGCGTGTTTTGTCCCCTTATATGCTTTTTGATTAACTTCGCTCATTTTTTTACCGGCAAGATAATTTAATTTATCCAAATTAGCATCGTCAGCAGGAATAATAACATCTTTTTGATAGTGGTCGATAACAAGAAAGGTCTCGAAAATATTACGTACTCCATCCTGGATCCACTGTCCCATACTGTGCAGGTCTGTTGTAAAATCAACAGAAGCCGGAAATATACCTTTACCTTCTTTTCCTTCACTCTCGCCAAATAGTTGCTTCCACCATTCTGATAGATAATGCAAGCGTGGTTCCATGGAAGCCATGATCTCAATTGCCTTTCCATCGCGATAACAAAGATGCCTGCTTGTCACATAGCTTAATGCAGGATTCTGGTCATCGTCTGTCAATGAAAATTTAAAACCGGACACGGCTCCCCGGATGATCTGATCCATATCCGCTCCCGCTGCTAAAATGGGCAATAATCCCACAGGAGTAAGTACTGAAAATCGACCACCGACATCATCAGGGATAGTAAAACTACGATAACCATTTTGTTTGCTTAATTCCCGTAAAGCACCTTTTTGTGCATCCGTTGTTGCAATGATACGACGATTTACATTATCTCCATATTTTTTTTCTGCAAATTCTCTCAGGATACGAAATGTAACACCCGGCTCGGTAGTCGTACCGGATTTGGAAATGACATTAATATAAAAATCTTTTTCTTCCAGCTCTTGTAACAGATCATGAAGTTCAAGCGGCGACAGATGATGCCCAATAAATTTTATCCGATGTTTTTCACCGTAAAGAGCATGAATAAAGGCTTTGCTTCCAAGATAAGAACCGCCGATACCGATACATACAAGCAGATCACCCGAGCGATAGATCTCTTCGGCAACCTCTTTCAAATGATCAAGATGTGCAGGTGTTTGATCAGGCAGATCAAGCCACCCCAGGAAATCATTACCTTTCCCATCTCTTGCCAACAAGGTCTTCAAGGCCTGTTGTGCTTCATTGCGTACCTGATTGTAATTATTCTTATAGCGCTCTTTTATGTATTTATCTATGATCTGTATCATATATTATTTACTCCGAAAATTGTTTTAATACCTCAATGACCCGGTCAATATCAGCTGCCGTATGATCGGCGCATACCTGAAAACGGATCTCTTCTTCTCCCTTGGGAACAACCGGAAAATTCAACCCGGTTGCCAGAACACCATTTTCTCTCAAATGTAAAACAATAGCTGTTGTTTTTTGGGTATCACGCACCATTAAAGGTACAACGGGGTGTTCGCCGGAAATCGTTTCTAAACCCAAATTGTTTAACCCATGTCTAAATCTCGTCGTCATATCTTTCAAATGTTTGAGACGGGCTTTACCTTCTTCACTATCACAAATCTCAATACTTTTTCTGGCCGCTGCCGATTCAGAAACGGTAATGGGATTTGAATAAATATATGTAGGGGCAGATTCGCGTAAAAAGTTGATCAGTTCATGACTTCCCGTTACATATCCTCCATTAACACCAAAAGCTTTGCCTAGTGTCCCGATCAATACATCAGCTTTTGCACCGGTTAACTCTTCCGTGCCTCTTCCGTTAATACCACATGCGCCAACACCGTGGGAATCATCCACAACAAGAGCCACACCCTCTTCAAAATCATCCTCATAAGCTTCACAGCAAGCTTTAATCTTATCAAGCGGAGCATGATCACCTCTCATACTAAATATACCGTCAGTGATCACGATACAGCGTTTGCTTTTATCAACTGCTTCTTTCAGCTTTTGTTCGAGCTCTTCTACATTATTATGAGCATAGATCATTTTAACAGCCGGACGTGACATACGCATGGCATTGATGATACAATTATGGTTCAGTGCATCGGAAATCACAACCGTTTCGCTTGTAGTTAAGGATGAAATAACTCCCAAGCTGGTTACATATGCTGAAGAAAAGATCATCGCCGCTTCTCTGGCATGAAACGCTGCCAAGGTTTTTTCCAGTTCAATATGTTCTTTATAGCTTCCACTGATAAAACGAACAGCTCCCGGTCCGACTCCAAAATTGCGGGTTGCATTTTCCTCGGCTTCAATGACTTCGGGATGCATACTCAATCCCAAGTAAGAATTGCTGTTCATTTTTATATATTCCAACTCAGACCCATCCATAATATAACGCGGTCCCTTATCATTATTAGCTTTTATTACTTTTGTAATGATCTGCTCTTTCCCTTTAGCTCTCCCTGAAGCTAAAAGATCCTGTGTATATATCGCTAAAGCCTTATTCAGTTTCTTCATTTTCTTTCCTCCGTGCAAAACGTTCGCTAAGAACTTCGACCATATCTTTTGTCATTTTTTCCAGATCATAATCAGGTTTCCATCCCCAGTCTTTTCGTGCCGCGGAATCATCCATTGAATTTGGCCATGAATCTGCTATTCCTTGTCTTACCGGATCGATCTTATAATCTATTTTAAAGTCCGGTATATATTTTCTGATCTCATCAGCTAATATTTTAGGTGAAAAACTCATTGCTGTGATATTGTAGGCATTGTGATAATTCAAAGAATTGTGATCAGCTTCCATTAATGTCACCGCAGCTTTCAGGGCATCCGGCATATACATCATATCCAGGAATGTATTTTCCTTAAGATAAGAGGTATATTTTTTGAATTTTAGTGCTTTATGATAAATATCTACGGCATAATCGGTAGTTCCTCCACCTGGAGGCACGACATTGGAAATAATACCGGGAAAGCGAACTCCACGGACGTCAATGCCATATCTGTCATGGTAATAATCGCAGAGAAGTTCTCCGGCCACTTTTGTTACGCCATAAATACTGTTAGGCCGTTGAATGGTTTCTTGTTTTGTCTTATCTTTTGGTGTTGTTTTCCCAAAAGCACCAATCGAACTGGGAACGAACATCTTGAATTTTAATTCATATGCAACTCTCAGGACAGAATTCATTGTGCCCATATTGATGTCCCATGCCATTTCAGGGTTTCTTTCACAGACGGCTGAAAGGATAGCTGCCAAAAAATATACTTGTTGGACTTTTTCTTTTTGTATGACCTGATAGACTTGACGGCTATCCATGGCATCCATCCGAATAAAAGGACCGCCCTCCATAAGATCATCATGCAGGGTAGCCCGAATATCTGAAGCAATTACATTTTTGTCCCCATATTCTTTTCTTAAATAACCGGTCAATTCGGTGCCAATTTGTCCACCTGCCCCTATGATCAGTATTTTATCCATATAAAGCTCCTAGTTCCGTTTATAATATCACAAAGGGATTATGTTTCTTTTCTTCACCAATTCTTGTTGTACCCATATGCCCGGGATAAACCATCGTATCATCCGGCAATGCATATAAGACATCTTTAATTGAACGTAATAATTTACCGTGATCACCGCCCGGAAGATCCGTCCTCCCTATAGAACGATGAAAAAGCGTATCTCCACTAAAAAGGATATTTTCTATTAAATAACAAACGCCTCCTTCAGTATGTCCGGGAGTATGATATATTTTTAATGAAAAATCACCTATTTGCAGTTCATTCTCATCGGCAATATCTATGTCAATTTTCGGCGTGCCGAAATATTCCATCTCAAAACCCACACATGCGGACTCCAGGCTATTTAAAACTCCCTCATCATGGCTACTCATTATAAAAGGACATGAATATTTATCACAGATCTCTGCAGCGGCAATAATATGATCTATATGACCATGTGTTGCCAACACTGCCTGAATTTTATATTTATTTTTATTAATTTCTTCAATTAACAGATTCGGATCATCACCGGGATCAATGATCAATACCTGATCATTCTTAAATAGAAAGTAGGTATTTTCCTGAAAAACAGAATGTGATACATATTGTTTTATTTTCATGAAATGCCTAAATATAGCGTGTTATTTTTTTTCGTCTTTTCTTAGTTTTATTATTTATACCCAAGACATCATGTATAAAGTAAAATCGTTTCCAAAGTTTGAATTGCTTGTTCTTATCGAATTTGTAACATGGTTCATCATCAATATTCAATGTTTCACCCTGAACTATCTTCCATGGATTTTCTGAGATTAGGGTCTCAAAATTTATTTTAGGATATTTCACTTTAAAGATTTCTGCTGCTCTGGGCATGTTAAAACCAATCGTACGTGTTGCTCTGTGTGCATCACTAGCGATCACATGTGCCAATCCTTCACGTAAGAGCATTTCAGACAGAAACCGTGCTTGTGTTCCCTGATAACCCAGTAAACTACCGGCATTGATCTGTATCAAAGCACCCATTTTTACCAGGTCGATAATATCATCAACGATTTCCCAAAAATAGCTATATCGTGCCGGATGTGCAAGGATCGGAGTGATACCGTTTTGTATCAATTCATAAAATACTTCTTTATACCCTTCAGGATGCCAATTTAAAGAGAATTCTATCAGAGCATATTTCTTCTTGTCTTCATAAGTATAAAATGGGATATGAGGCGCTTGGACGATATAAGTTGTAAAGTAAAGTTCACTACCCAAATAAAGATTTAAAGGTAATTGCTCTTTTTTAACTTCTGCTTTAAGGATATTAAAATTATCGATGATCTTTTTTTGCCGGTCATGATGTTCTGATACCTGGTCTCTTTCCAATTGATGTGGAGTCGCAACAATATCTGTTACTCCATTTTTGACTGCCTGATGCATCATGGCCATCGATTGTTCCAGTGCCCCGGGACCATCATCCACATTAAAAATAATATGATTATGTATATCTACTAATCGGCGCATAATTTTCCTTTAACCCAAAACTGCCAATAGAATACCAGCACCAACCGCAGAGCCAATAACTCCCGCAACATTTGGACCCATAGCATGCATTAACAAATAATTTGTTTTATCATATTGCAATCCAACATGCTGCACCACGCGAGCTGAATCGGGTACCGCACTTACACCGGCAGCACCACACAGCGGATTGATCTTATTCCCTTTTTTAAGGAAAAAATTCATAATTTTTGCAAAAATGACGCCACCTGCGGTAGCTACAATAAAAGAAAGTGCACCTAAAGCGAAAATACCAACAGCTTGCCATGTTAAGAATGTGGTTGCTTGAGTTGAAGCGCCTACGGTCAATCCCAATAAAATAGTCACCGTATTAATCAACCCGTTCTTTGCTGTATCGGCTAAACGATCCGTTACACCCGATTCTTTTAATAAGTTACCAAAAAATAACATTCCTAAAAGCGGTAGGGCTGTCGGTGCTATAAAGGCAGTTAACAGGAAACCAATGATCGGAAAAAGTACTTTTTCCACTTTGGGTACATTTCGTACTGGCTTCATTTTTATTACGCGCTCTTTCTTAGTCGTCAATAGTTTCATAACAGGTGGCTGAAGAATTGGCACTAAGGCCATATAAGAGTATGCAGAAATAGCAATTACACCCATTAAATGAGGTGCTAATCGAGAAGAAAGAAAAATAGCCGTCGGTCCATCAGCTCCACCAATAATACCAATGGCTCCCGCTTCCATGGGAGTAAAACCCAACCAACTTGCGCCCAAAAATGTGAGAAAAATACCTATTTGAGCTGCTGCTCCCAGTAATACCATTTTGGGATTGGACAAAAGTGCAGAAAAATCCGTCATGGCACCTATTCCCAAAAAGATAAGAGGTGGGTAAATACCCTTGATCACACCAAAATATAAGTAATTCAATACAGATCCATCTTCGTAGATCCCTAATTGCATGCCAGCATCTTGCATGAACGGGATATTACCCATTAATATCCCAAAACCGATGGGAACAAGTAAAAGTGGTTCATATGATTTTGCAATTCCAAGATACATCAATACACAACCAAGAAGGATCATAACAATATGACCCCATGTTACATTTGCAAATCCTGAATATGAAATAAAATCATTTAAAATGTTCATGCATCCTCCATATCCATCAACACATCACCTTCAAGCACGGAATCACCGACTTTGATCGCGACGCGCTTAATTATTCCATCTGAAGACGCCAAAATATTGTTCTCCATTTTCATAGCTTCCATTTTAGCTACAATATCACCACCCGTGACTTTATCACCCTCATTAACAAGAACTCCCGTGATCAATCCTGGAATAGGTGCCTTGATCACATTTGCTTCTGCATGATCTGCTCTACTATGTGTTTTGGCAGTATCTGCCATCGGGACAGCCGCTTTTCTAGCGAGAACAGGAGTCTTGGTCGGTACAGAAGATTCTTCAAAGATCACTTCATATCTTTTTTCGTTACACAATACATCTGCTTTATTATCGGTAATTGATTCAATATCAACTTTATAATCTTTGTTGTTGACCTTTATTTTATATGATTTCATTCTTCACCTATATGTTTCTAAATCTTGCTGTACGCATTCCATGCGCTTTATTATTCCAACCTGAAAATGGCTTTATGACTTTTTGAATTGTCAAGATCGCCTTCTCTTCTTCATTCAAAGCAATTTTTTCAATATGCAAGGCAACTGCAATTGCAATAGCTCGATCATCATCATCTGACATAATTGCTTCTTTTATTTTTTTAACTTTTTTACTGTCTCTATTATCTGACAGATTTATGCCTTTTGACATTAACGTCACACTGACGGAAACAACGGTTAAAGCCAGTAATACGATTACAATACCAACTGCTGTGATCGTTAAGATCATCTTCTTATTTTCATCGGGTATACCCACTGCAAATATCAGTAAGGGTGAAACCGTTAATAAAAGGGCAAATAAATACTTCTTCATAGACTCCCCTTACAAAGGTATATTCCCGTGTTTTTTCATTGGATTGTTCATACGTTTTGTCGCAAGCATTTCGAATGCGCGAATAATTCTAAAACGAGTATTTTTAGGCTCAATAACATCATCAATATAACCATGTTCCGCGGCCACATAAGGATTAGCAAATTTATTTCTATACTCGTTTAATAGCTTTTCTTTGCGTGAACCGTCTTTGTCATCTTTCAATTCTCTTCTAAAGAGCACATTGACAGCACCATCCGCACCCATTACAGCAATTTCACCTTTAGGCCATGCATAATTGATATCACCTCTAAGGTGTTTACTACTCATCACAATATATGCCCCTCCGTAGGATTTTCTTGTAATGACCGTCACTTTAGGCACAGTTGCTTCTGCATAAGCATAGATCAGTTTAGCACCATGGTTAATAATGCCACCGTATTCCTGTGCTGTACCCGGAAGAAATCCCGGTACATCCACAAGTGTAAGCAGCGGAATATTAAAAGCATCACAAAAGCGAACAAATCTTGCTGCTTTAATACTTGCTTTAATATCAAGAACACCTGCAAGGTAGCTGGGTTGATTTGCTACAATACCAACACTTCTACCGTTTAAACGACCATACCCAATTATAATATTCGGAGCATAATGTCTTGAAACTTCAAGAAACTCCTGATCATCGACAAGTTCATAAATGATCTCTTTCATATCATATGGCAGATTAGGTGATTCGGGTATAATATCATTTAAAATATCTGAATGACGATTGATCTTATCGCTTGTACTATGAAGAGGTGTTTCTTCCATATTATTCGAGGGCATGAAGGAAATTAGCTTCCGTATCAACTGTATGGCTTCTTTCTCATCTTCAGCAGCGAAATGAGCAACACCGGACTTAGCCGCATGGACCATTGCACCACCTAATTGTTCTTCGCTGACCTTCTCGTTTGTAACAGCTTCCACGACCTTAGGTCCTGTTATGAACATATAGGATGTATTTTCAGCCATTACTACAAAATCTGTTATTGCGGGACTATAAACGGCACCACCCGCACAGGGACCTAAAATACCCGATATTTGAGGAATAACACCTGATGCTTCAACATTTTTTTGAAATATATCGCCATAACCACTAAGAGCAAGAACACCTTCTTGAATACGAGCACCGCCCGAGTCATTTAATCCAATAATTGGTGCACCCATTTTCATGGCCATGTCTTGTACTTTCACGATCTTTGCTGCTACAGTTGCACTTAAACTTCCACCAAAAACAGTGAAATCCTGAGCAAAAACATAAACCAAACGACCATCTATCGTACCGCAACCGGTAACAACACCATCTCCAAGGAAATGTTTTTT
>CAYNBL010000102.1:0-8308 GCA_964395205.1 uncultured bacterium
CTAAGTCGGCATGAGGATAAAGTTTAAGAAGCTCCTCTGTCATTCTTTTTTTCTTTGTACGAGATGACACTAACCCAACATATTTGGGCTGCCAATCGGAACCATAAATTTTGTGTAAAACCACAGCATCATATTTATGTTGATACGTTGCAATTACAAAAAACGCGTCTTTCTCAACAAATTTATTATTTAAAGCATCAACAAATGGCGAGTGGATTTTCTCATCTGCATCCGAAACTTCCGCCAATACATCTTTTCTATCATCAATCAAACAAATGTGATAATTCAATTGTTTTAAATGATAAGTCAAGGCTTTACCAATATGTCCGGCACCAAAGATGTAGACATATTTTTTGGGAGCAAAATACTCAAAAAACAAAGTTGCTGTTCCACCACAGGCCATACCCGTATCTGTTCCTTTTCCAGCCTCATCCATATTATATTTTTCTGTCATATTTTGTTGTATTTCAAAAAGACTCAAGGCTTTTTCTATGGCCAATTTTTCTATGCCTCCGCCACCCACAGTGCCGGAGATCTTGCCATCGGGATAAACGATCATTTTAGTTCCGGTTGCGGCGGGACCCGAGCCTTCCTTGGCTATTACCGTCACCAGGACACCGCTGGAGCTGCCTTCGGCGAGATCTAATATTTCCGTGTAGATACTTTTCACTGATAATCCTCTCTAAAAATACTGATCATTTCAACACCTTTTAAATGACGTATCGGTGTTGCCTGTAAGACATAATTTTTTGCACATTCATAATCGACAACAAGCGTGCCAGAAACCATATCCATTCCATATTCAAATAATATTGGAGAGAGCGGAGTGGAAGGTCCAAGAATAATATTGTAACTCTTTTCAGGTAGGTTTTCTCTTATGCCATCAAAAGTATGATTCGTAATCGACGTGCCGGTGATTGCCGCAACATCTACTTTAGGAAGATAGTCCGGAATATCAGATTCCTTAAGATCGCCGGTATGCGGAGATTTTTCAAAGATATAACATGCTTTATACTGATCACGCTGATCTTCCAAAAACGGGAAGTGTCCAATAATGCCGAGTATCTTGTTTCTTCCTTTTTCAAGAATGATATTTTTAGCATTTACGACTCTATATTTTCCAATCGGTTTTCTGAGACCGCAATTGATCGCAGCCATTCCAATAGATGCTTCAAGCAAATTATTTGACAGAGCATAAGACGCCAATTCTTTTAAATTCAAATCTTCCAGATTTCCGGCGTTTTCTACATTAATATTGTGACCGCAATACTTGATCGTGCTGGCAATTCCGCAGGCATCATTTGTTTTTACCAAAACGGAATGAACGCCAACAATGACTTCTTCTACTTCTGCTTCCTCGATGTCTGAAATAAGTCTATTCAATAATGTCATTTAAAATATCAGCGAATTAACATATTCCATACTTAAGGCAAGAAGCATTGTAAAAGCGGGTATCGCAAATGACAATTTTCTTGACCTTTGTTTCCATGCGAATAGTTCTTCGTTCTTTAGATAGATCACGATCAATGAACCACTGACAATAGCATTTAAACTCAGGAACAGGATGATCTGAAAAATCGGGAGAGTATAAAGTCCGGTTGCCGGTCTAAAGATCAACGCCTGAGTTAGCGTGAAAAGCAGGATCCAGCTAAAACCCACGAGATAAGAAGATGCGACCACTTTTTTATTGTTATAAACTTTGGCAAAAGCGAAAACAACCAATGACTCCAAAATAATGGATGTGGCCGGATTGATCACCGTCATGGGTGAACGTGTAGGTAAAAGCAGATCAATAAATTTGATCGATGCCGCGATCAAGCCTACCCATAATATGGCGTTTTTACTGTCGCTTTGTTTATAGGCGTTATACATAAAGTACATGCCGATCGGAAACATGAACATCCCCGAAAACCCATAGGGCAAGAAATGTAATCCATAACCGATACTGGCCTCACACATTCCCCATAATGCCCCCATAAGGATGATGGTACGGATAGTTTTTGCTGTGTTTTTCATTTTATTACTCTCCATTATTATACTTAAACTATATTTTCAAGAAAATCTTTTATCAATCTCAAGCTAGCTTTCTTGCGATAGATTGCCGTCGATCTTGCATCGTCGATCGGACGAATTAAATTACCATATTGAGCCAAAATCATATTAAGGTCATTCATAATAATTTCTATTTTTTTATTTTTCATGCTTTCTTCGATCTCTGTAGAATGTACAATGCTAGCAGCAACCGAGCCTAAAGCAATTCGAACATTTAAAATTGTATGGTCTTTTATATCGGCCATTCCCAGCAAAGAGGCTTTGGTTAAGCTCATCCCTTTTCGTTGTCCCAATTTGCGATAATAATTATAACTAAAAGTTTTATTTGGAATAATAATATCTGTAAGAATTTCATCAGAATTTAAGCAGGTCTTTTTTGGCGCAGTGATAAATTCTTCAATAGGTAGGGTTCTATTATTTTCCGTACTCTGTAAAACAACTTTTGCATTCACCGCATATAAATAAGGTAACGTATCACCCGCGGGGGACGCGTTGCAAATATTCCCGGCGATCGTTGCCATATTGCGTGTGGGCGGAGAAGCCATTTGTCTGATCATGTCTCTGAAAATTTCCGGGGCGATGTCGCTATCAATGATATCTGTAAGAATGGCGCAGGCACCGATATGTATCTCTTTGTCTTCAATATAGATCTTTTTCAATTCATTTAGGTGTTCAATAAATAACAGGGGCTTGTCAAAATCCGGTGCAATGGCAAAGCCGCGTGCACGCTGAACCATGAGGTCCGTTCCTCCAGCCATAATCGTGCATTGTTGTTTGTATATTGTTTCCAAAGCCTGCTTCAAATTTTCAGGACGTATTCCGTCTACCATAATCCCGCCCCCATTTCTATCGCCAGTCGGACACCTTCAATGATCATATTATATCCCGTACAACGACACAGATTTCCCGACAATCCTTCTTTAATTTCTTCATCCGTTGGGTTGGGGTTTTGATTAAGTAAAGATTCGGTTGAAATAATAAATCCCGGCGTGCAAAAACCGCACTGCACGGATCCCGCTTTCAAGAATCCGGCCTCAATGGCCTTATAACGATCTGTGTGTTTAAAACTTTCCATTGTAACAACAGATTTGCCCATGATCGTGCCCGCTGGAAGCATACAGGAGTTCATAGCTCTACTGTTGACCAGAACAACACAGGCACCGCATTCGCCTTCGCCACACCCTTCTTTGACACTTTTTAAGCCAAGATCGTCGCGAAGCACATCAAGAAGTCGTGCACTTGCTTGAACATCAATATTTATTTTCTCATTATTTAAAGTGAACTCAATCTTCATGATCGATCTCCATTAAAGCTTCTGGTGTAATGGGTAGGTGATTTATAGGTTTATTCAATGCGTTTGCAACAGCTTCAGCGACGGCGGGAGGTGAACCGACAAAAGATAATTCTCCGGCACATTTTGCGCCAAATGGTCCAAATTCATATGGATTCAAAACGAAATCACAATCAATTTCAGGGACATCCATTGATGTTGGGATCTTATAATCTGTAAGATTGGCTTGTTTTAATTTTCCATTTTCCGTTCGCATCACTTCAATGGTTGCCCAACCAACTCCCTGTACCATGCCGCCTTCCATTTGACCGATAAGTGCCCGTTCATCAATAGGTACACCCACATCAAATACACCATGAAGTTTCTTAATCGTTAACTCATAAGTGACAGGATCAATTTCAACTTCGGCAATATTTGCGCCCCAGGAATGGACAGGGTAAGCGTCACCTTGAAAATGCTCATCATCCCATGATAAGTATTTGGGGTGTTTATATTTTTTGCTTAATTCTAAATCTTCAGATTTATTCCATCGTTTTTTCATTTCCAACGCGGTATCTCTCAGTAAACCGCCTACGATCATGGTCGTTCTCGATGCAACGGTCGGACCGGAGTCGGGAATTAATCCTGTATCGACTTTTCCGTAAATGACTTGCTCAATGGGGAGCTCCAGTGTCTCGGCAACTATCTTGCGCAAGACCGTTTCTGCCCCTTGTCCCATTTCAACACTGGAAACTTTGAGCGTAACAATATCTTTCTTTTTCTCTAAGATGATCTTGCCATTGATCGTGGTTTCGCCCTTGCCGGTAAAGCCACAGCCATGCAGAAAAAGCGAAATACCAATCCCTTGATATTTTTGATTGTTCTTTAACTTATTATAATAATCAGAGCTCTTTACAATTTTCTGAATGATCTCGTGCATTTTAACTTCTTCGCGCACCCGTCCTCCCGTGCAAGTTGGATCATTCTGTTTCAGCAAATGCCGCATTTTGTATTCAAGTGGATCAATTCCAAGTTTAACGGCTATATTATAGAACAGCATTTCAATAGCAAAAATAGTCTGCGGTGCGCCGAATCCTCGATAAGCTCCCGAGGGCACAAGATTCGTCATATAATTTCTACCGCGAACATTTAAGTGTTCAATATTGTATACGTTGGTTGCGGAAAACAGTGCTCGCTGAAGCACGACCGATGATAAGCCATTGTAGGCTCCGGCGTTTAACAAGACGTCAATATCCAGTGCTATTACATGATCATTCTTGTTGAGTGCTACCTTATAGCGTACTTCGGATGGATGACGTTTTGTTGAGCATAAAATATCTTCATCACGGTCATATATCATGACGACCGGATGTTTTGTCTTGTTTGCGGCAACGGCTACATGACAACCATTCAACGAGGGAAATTCTTCCTTGCCGCCAAACGCGCCACCCGTAACGGATTGAACAACCCGAATTTTGTCTTCAGGTAGGTCCATGGCTTCCAGCAAAGCACCTTTTACATAAAAGGGACATTGCATAGAACCGTAAACAAAAAGTGTGTCGTCTTTATATTCTGCAGCTATACCTTGAGGTTCTAAGTAAACATGTTCCTGATAACCGGTGCTGAAGGTGTCTTCAATGATCCTGTGTGCAGTCTTAAAGGCTTCTTCCGGGTCCTCTTTTTTATAATTATAATCCGTAAAAAGGATGGATCTTTTTTCGGCATCTTCAAGTGTAAATAATCCCGGTTCTTCTTTATAAGTAATTTTAATTTGAGATATGATCGAGTATATCGTTTCTCTTTGAGGTCCCACGATCAAAAGAATGGGTTGTCCAATATATTGAACATCGTCTTCAGCAAAAAGCGGATGATCGGATACAACTGTTCGCATTCTATTTACACCCGGCACATCATTCTTATCAATAATAAAATATCCTTCGGGTATTTCAGGGACCTCAATAGATAAAATCTTTGCCTTTGCTTTTGTGCTTCTTAGGGTTTTTGCAAACAACATGTTGTCAAATTTCCAATCGGAAATATATTCGGCTTCGCCCCGACATTTTTTTCGGGAATCCACACGCAAGATCGATTTGCTAATTGCCTGCTTCAAGTCATAACCTCTATTTTTCGAATACGTCTTTATAGTATTTTTTTATCATCTCATAATCATCGGCTGTATCTACATCCAAACCAATACCGGGATCATCGACATCTACAATTCCAACATGGGTTTTACTATGTATGTAATTTCGCAATATTTCTGTGTCAACCCAAGACAATATCTCAGGAATAAATTCGGATTTAAAAAGCACCGGGTGTCCCTTCTTTCCATTGTATCTCGGGATGACAATATCGTCATCATGTTGTAGCAAAGTTTTAAAGGTCTCCGGTTTCACAACAGGTTGGTCACCTGGAATGATAAAAAAGCGATCCGACTCAACAGCTTTAATTCCGGTTTTTACCGAAAAAAACATGCCTAATTCAACATGTTCATTTTTGACTGTTTTTACTTTTGGCATATCTTTGACAATATCACAAATAACGTCATATTGATGACCGCCGACTACAATGATATTTTCACAAAATTCACTCGCGCTTTCAATGCACCGTTGTAAAATGCTTTTACCATAAAGATCTAAAGCGGGTTTAAAATCACCCACTCGAGAAGAATATCCTGCTGCAAGAATAACGCCATCTACGCTCATTATATTTCCTCAATATTCTTTATCAACGACTCGGGGAATTTAATCTTCTTTGTCGCCGCATCAATATCTTTCAAGCCTGTACCTGTTATCAGCAAAACGACCTTTGCATCGGGATCTATCCCTTTTTTCGCCTTTTTATAGCCCGCATAGGACGCTGCGGCTGCCGGTTCGGCAAAGAGCCCGGCTTTCTCGGACAGTTCTTTTTGGGCTAATAATATTTCTTCATCGCTAACCAAGACTGCTTGGCCATTAAATTTTTGCAATTGTTTTAAGGCATAATAACCGCAACGTGGGACATCGACCGCAATGGAATCTGCCACTGTGCTTGAGGAACATTCGGTAAAATGACCATCCCTTAAAGCATTATAAATTGCCGCAGACCCTTCTGCTTGAACAGCTACAACTATTGGCATTTTTTCTATCAATCCAAATTGTAATAAATCTTTGAATCCTTTATATACACCACTCATGATCACACCATCACCAACAGGGACAAAGACAAAATCCGGGACATCGCCAAACTGACGGAACAGTTCAATGGCCACAGATTTTTTACCTTCAATTGTAAGTGGATTATAAGCGGTATTGCGACTCAGTAATTTATATTTCTTAGAGTATTCCAAAGAGAGGTCAAAAGCCATGTCGTAGTTTCCGTCTACCGACACAACATGTGCGCCATATTGTAAAGCCTGGATCATTTTGGCTTTGGGGGCGGTCTTGGGTAAAAAGATTGTCGCTTTAATTCCACATGCTGCGGCAATGCCCGCCATCGAAGATCCGGCATTTCCGGTGGATGCCAAAACGATCTCATTGATACCATGTTTTTTTGCAAAGGCTGCCACTAGGATCGATGCCCTGTCTTTAAATGAACCCGTTAAGTTTGTCGTATCATCTTTCAAATATAAATGCTTGCGATCATCCAAATGTTCAGCTCTCCAAATCGGGGAAGAGCCAACAGGTATATCCGGAAACCAGGATTGTTCAACAGGAATAAGATCTTCAACATGAAATTTACCTTGGGAAGTATATTTTACCTCCAAGATTCCCCTTAAAGGTTCGTTGTCTTTTTGCTCTTTAGAACAAAAAGGACACACCATCAAGTCGGGCGTAATCTCAAATTCTTTCCCACATTCCGAACAAACATATTTACATTGTATTGCCATTTCAACCATCCTTACATGGTCAGTCCCATAACAGCTTTCGCTGTATGTAGTCTGTTTTCCGCTTCATCATAAATAATTGCCGCTTCACTGTCGATCACTGCAGGAGTTACTTCATTTCCACGGTCGGCAGGAAGCGCGTGCATATATTTTACATCTCTTTTTGCAAGACCCATGCGACGCTCGTCACAGATCCAGCTTTTATGCTTTTCAAGATTGGCTTTCATCTCTTTTTGACAAGCTTCTTCGTTGTCATTGTATTCATTAAAGGTATAATTCCCAAAACCGCCCCAGTTTTTAGGAATAACGATATCGGCATCTTCAAAACCGGCATCCATATCGTCGACAAAATTCAATTTACCGCCAGCTTCTTTTGCATTGTTCTCTGCTACAGCGACCAGATCTTTATATAAAGGAAATTCCTTTGGCGCAGCAACGGTAACATCCATGCCATAACGCGGGAAAAGTAAGATCTGTGAAAGTGGAACGGAAAGGGGCTTCGCGTGCGATATTGCATATGCCCAGGAAATAGCGATCTTGATATCTTTAAGATCTTTCCCGAAATATTCCTGAATGGTCATAAGATCCGCCAGTCCCTGCATGGGATGATACAAATCATCCTGAAGTGACATCACGGGAATTGATGAGTTTTCTGCCAGCTCATTCAGGTATTTATTTCCGATACCATAAAAACAATTACGACAAGCAATTCCATGTCCCATTCTTGACAAGACCATTGCGGTGTCTCTTGCAGACTCGCCATGTGAAAGTTGCATTTTATCCGGGGTCAAATCATGGGCATGTCCACCCAATTGCGTCATACCGGCTTCCATTGAATTCCGGGTCCGGGTTGATTGCTCAAAAAACATCATGAAGAGTGTCTTGTCGCGCAACATTCGATGAGGCTGCCCTTTATAGAATTTGCTCTTTAACTTTCCGGCAAAATCCAATGTAAAATCAATTTCTTGCTTCGTCCAATCCTGCATAGTAATAAAATGCTTACCTTTAAAATCTTTCTTTTTCATTCAATTCCCTTTTATCAACGATCTTTGTTTTAGTTTTTTTCTAAGATATATGGCAAGGCAGCGTAAAAAGCCGATGCCTTTTCAAGATGCTCGATT
>CAYNBL010000103.1:0-8293 GCA_964395205.1 uncultured bacterium
ATGTCATTGATCTTGAACAAACATTAAAGGCGCTTGAAAAAGCATCTAAATATTTAAGTGATATTGTGCGTGGCGGTGGGGAAGTCCTCTTCGTCGGTACAAAAAAACAAGCCAAGAACGTCTTGGAAGACGAAGCTATCCGCTGCGGTGCTCATTATATCACAGAGCGTTGGTTGGGCGGAGCATTGACAAACTTCCAAACAATTCGCCGTTCTATCCGTCGCCTGGAACAATTACAGCGTGAAAGTGAGAACGAAGACGCTTGGAAGAATTTTACCAAGAAAGAAGTTCTCGGACTTATGCGCGAACGCGAAAAACTTGAATTGCTGCATCGCGGAATTCAAAATATGCGTCGTTTACCCGAGGTGATCTTTGTGGTAGATACCATTGAAGAAAAGATCGCTGTTCATGAAGCTCGTAAACTTGATATTCCTGTTATCGGTATTCTTGATACCAACGGTGATCCTGATGCGGTTGATATTCCTATCCCAGCTAACGATGACTCTATTCGTGCCATCCACCTGATCACCAAGACACTCGCGGATACCATTATGGAAGCTAAACGCGGCTCTAAGAAACAGCAGAAAGATATGCCTGCTGCAAAAGAAGAAGTTAAAGAAGTAAAAAAAGCAGAAAAGAAGTAACAAGGAAAATAAATGCAAATCACTGCAGCAATCGTAAAAGAATTACGTGATAAAACAGGCGCCGGCATGATGGACTGTAAAAAAGCCCTCACAGAAACTAACGGCGATATAGAAAAAGCAATTGATACACTTCGCGCAAAGGGTATAGCCAAGGCAGAAAAAAAAGCCGGTCGCACTGCAAAAGAAGGTATCATTTATTCTTATATTCATCCTACCGGTCAAAATCTTGGTGTTTTGGTTGAGATCAACTGCGAAACAGATTTTGTTGCTGCTACAGACGCTTTCAAAGCTTTTGCTAAAGACATTGCTATGCAGATCGCTGCCATGGCTCCTATTGCCGTAAAACGCGAAGAGATCTCTACAGATGTTGTTGAGCGCGAAAAAGCAATTTACAAAGAACAAGTTCTTAATGAAGGCAAACCCGAACATATTGCAGATCGCATTATTACCGGTAAATTGGATAAATTCTATAAAGAAAACGTTCTTCTTGAACAAGAATTCTTTAAAGATACAGATATAACAGTAGAAACTTACTTAAAGGAAACTGTCGGCACGTTAGGAGAAAACATTGCCATAGCTCGTTTTGCCCGCTTTAAAGTCGGTGAAGCAGCTGTGAGCGACGATTCTAACGAATGAAGAGCAACGTGCTGGATGTGCTTACTCAATGAGTTATCATAGAATCCTGCTAAAATTAAGTGGTGAAGTACTTGGCGGCGTCAAAGGACACGGAATAGATCCTGACGCCGCTTCTTATTTTTCCCAAGAACTTAAACAGATCCACGATAAAAATATTCAGATCGGTATTGTGATCGGTGGTGGAAATATTTTCCGCGGTGCGAAAAATATTACCAGTATTGACCGGGTGACCGGTGATCATATGGGTATGCTGGCTACGGTTATCAATGCTCTTGCATTACGCGATACCTTTGAAAAAGCCGGCATGAAAAGCCTTGTTATGGTACCTGAAAATATTACCGGACTAACACTTGCTTTCGATCGACGTAAGGCTCTTGAGCTTCTCGAACAGGGAGTGATCGTTATCTTTGCAGGTGGAACCGGGAATCCCTATTTTACAACTGATTCTGCCGCTGCATTGCGTGCCTCAGAGATAAATGCAGATATTTTACTTAAGGGTACTAAAGTGGATGGCGTATATTCAGCCGATCCCGTTGAAGATCCTGCAGCCACCAGATATGAAACGGTTTCCTACGATGAAGCCATCGATAAAAAATTACGCATTATGGATATGAGTGCTATGGCACTTTGTCGCGATAATGTGATGCCTATTAAAGTATTTGATTTTACTAAAGCCGGAGAATTGCTCCGCGTTGTTTCCGGACAAGCTACCGGAACCCTGATCACAGAATAAAATAAGGAGTTTGGCCATGCAGAACGAAGTATATTCTTATTGTGAAGAACAGATGAGTAAATCTCTTACTCATTTAGACCATGAATTCAATAGTTTGCGTACCGGACGTGCTACGCCCTCGCTTCTTGAAGGCATAAAAGTAGATTATTACGGATCACAAACACCTCTTTCTCAATGTGCAACTATCTCTGTGCCGGAAGCTCGTCTTCTGGTCATCCAGCCTTGGAATAAATCTTTATTGGCTGCTGTAGAAAAAGCTATTCAAGCTGCTAATCTAGGATTGAACCCTATCAATGACGGCGCTTTGATCCGTGTACCTATTCCAGCATTGACCGATGATCGGCGCCAGGAATTAGTAAAAATTGTTCATAATATGACCGAAGAAGGTCGTATTGCCGTTCGCAGTATTAGACGTGAAGCAAATGAAAGAATAAAAAAACTGGAAAAGGATAAAGATATCTCAGAAGATAATTCAAAAGATGCTCATGTCGAAATACAGAAAATTACCGATAAGTATATAGAAAAGATGAATGAGATGCAGAAGGGTAAAGAAAAAGCTATCTTAGACGAATAAGATATTTTATACATGAATAATAAAAGAGCTACCTAATGGCAGCTCTTTTATATTTGTATAATAAATTAACTTATTAGGTCAATTTAGAATGCATAGCGTACTGAGAAGGCAAAGTCAGCAAATGTACCTGCCCAGCCACCCAGAATATCAAATCCGGGTTTATAGTCTAATGAAACACTCAGAGGAAAGTTGATAAGTGGTTTCAGATCATATTCAACACCAACAATACCATCAATTCCTATAGCTAATGCTGACGTCCACCAGGATGTTAAGCCGATATGCGCACCAGCACCGAAATACCAGCTCAAACCTTCAATTTCACCAATTGATAATGGTTTTTGCCATTCATATAGACCGGTAATGATAATACCGCGTCGATATGTTAAAAGCGCTTCAATTGATTTGGCTCCTTCATTCATAAATAGGCGTCCTGTAATACCGGAACGTAAACCACCGCGTAAACCTGCGTCCATTTTCTTGACGTCCATATCTTCGGCAAAGGCAAATGATACGGAAAGAACTAGAATCATGATGACAACTAAGAGTTTCTTCATTTCTTCTCCTTTTTCCTGTGAGTAAGTTTAGTTTTCTTAACTTGATAACAAAAACAATGCTTTATTTTTATTGTTTTATTAGCATATTATATTCATTATCCTAAATAAAATATATGAATCCTGCGATAGAAAGTCATTAAAAAATATCATTATTTTTTATCTTAATGAAATCTTGAAAATAATTGGTTTTAAATGTTGATTTTCTTACCTTTCGCCATAAAAAAAGGTTCATGAATGAAAAAAATATTATTATTGCTTTTATTAGTATCAATTGCATTCTCAGCCATTCCCGATGGCTACTATGATAATGCCTCCGGTCTCTCCGGAGCGAAATTAAAAGCTGCTTTACATGGTATTATTGACGGACATACGGTTCTTTCATATACACCGGGTGTGTGGAATGCATATCAAACCACTGATCTAAAACCTAATGGTAAAATCTGGGATATATATAGCTCATACGAATATACATGGGGGACGGATCAGAATAGTGGCAGTACACCAGGGTCTGAAGGTATAGATTATAATCGAGAACATTCTTGGCCACAAGGTTTTTTCAATAAAGCCACTCCTATGGTAACAGATCTTTTTCATGTTTATCCATCGGACACCTATGTAAATAGGAAAAGAAGTAATTATCCCTTCGGTGAAGTTGTATCTGCAAGTTTTACATCTTCGAATGGATCTAAATTGGGAACTGCGATTTCCAGTCTAGGTTATTCCGGAACAGTTTTCGAGCCCGCTGATGAATATAAAGGTGATCTTGCCCGTTCATATTTTTATATGTCAACTCGATATTATAATGAAGATGGAAGTTGGAATAATTGGGAAATGGCTGATGGTGTCGAATTAAAAGAATGGGCAATTACTATGTTATTACAGTGGCATAATGAAGATAGTGTTAGCACTAAAGAAATAAACCGCAATAATGCTATCTATGCCTTACAACACAATCGCAACCCCTTTATCGATCATCCTGAATATGTATCCTATATTTTTGGCGGCGAAGTACCCAGTGATCTGTCTGCTCCGGTAGCCGCTTCCGCTTCAAACATTGATTCAACAAGCTTTACGGCAAATTGGTCCTCCGTAAGCAATGCGGATGGCTACAAACTTTATGTTGCAGAAGATGCTTCATTCAGTTCATTATTAAGCGGATATTCACCTAAAACGGTTACTGCACTAAGTGAAAGTATTAGCGGATTGACTGCAGATACGGATTATTATTACAAATTAAAAGCTTACAACAGCAGTGAAGAAAGCCTTTATTCTAATGTGATTACTGTACAGACTTTGGAAAATGGCGTAGCCGCACCTGTAGCTACTTCGGCAACGAGTGTAGATTCAACAAGCTTTACGGCAAATTGGTCTTCGGTAGCCTCTGCCACTGGATATAAATTGTATGTTTCGGAAGATGTCGCATTTAATTCTTTATTGACCGGCTATGCTCCAAAATCTTTGACTGCTCTTTCTGAAACGATCAATTATTTGACACCCGAAACTGATTATTATTATAAACTCAAAGCAGTTGATGCCGATGGCGAAAGTGCCTTTTCAAATGTGATCAACGTGACTACACTTGAAGGAGCTGATACCGTCATATCGCCACCAGATACCGGTGATACGCATGTGGAAACTTTTGCAAATTTTTCAGAAACGGGTTCATCATATCTAAGTGGTTCTTTTACAAGCTTGGATGGCTCTACTTGGTCATATATTAATTGCCGGGGCGATATTCAGATTAATGATGAAACACCGTGTCTCGGAAAAGCGCAAACCCCTGAGGCTTCCATTACATCCGGAACCATCAGCGGTGGAATGGCCACTCTGAGTTTTCAGTATAAGCAGGCATTTTCCGCGGATGTAAATCTGGATGTCTATGTGAACGAGACTAAGGTCGCAACCGTTACATCTTCTAACGAAAGCGGTTCGATCAAAGAAAGTGGTCCGATCTCTGTGAACGTGAGTGACAATGTGATTCTTAAGTTTGTTCAACAATCCTCCGAATCAGGACAGGTGGGGATTGATAATGTAAGTTGGACATCATATACCGTTTCAACTGAACCTGTTATTCCGGAAAGCTTCAAGATTGGTAATGCCTATCCCAATCCCTTTAACCCAAGATGTGCATTACCGTTAGAATTAACCAATGATACATATACCGAGATTTCCTTGCTTGATGTTTTGGGAAACGAAAGACAGCATCTCCATAGTGGTATGATGTCTGCAGGCTCACATCAAATTGATATTGATGGCTCGGATCTTTCTACCGGCCTTTATTTTGTACTCGTGAAACATCAATCGACAAATGTGATGCGAAAGATACTCTTGATCAAATAAAGCGTTGAAATAAGATTGAATTAAATGTAATTTTTACGATGAATATAATGTGAAAGGATAAAAATCATGCCCTCAGTGAACATTACTCTACCTGACGGAGCGGTTAAAACATACGACCGGGGTGTTAGCCCGATGGATATCGCTTTATCCATTAGTGAAGGTTTAGCGCGCAATTGCGTTGTTGCCGAGGTCAACCACCGTCTGACAGATATGGCTTACAAAATTGAGGAAGATGCTGAAATTCGTCTGATCACCTGGAAGGACAGCGAAGCTCATGATGTCCTTTTACACAGTACTGCTCATGTTATGGCACAAGCGGTACAACGCATTTTCCCTGAGGTTAAGGTTACAATAGGACCTTCTATTGAAAATCGCTTTTATTACGATTTTGATACGGAAACACCATTTACTGAAGACGATCTTCAAAAGATCGAAGCAGAAATGAAGAAGATCATTAAAGAAAATCTTCCTGTAAGTCGTAGTGAAATATCAAGAAATGATGCTATCAAGCTTTTCGATAAAATGGGTGAAAATTACAAAGTAGAGATCATCTCAGAAATTCCGGAAGATGAAATTCTCAGTTTATATTCTCAAGGTGATTTTACTGATCTTTGTCGCGGCCCACATATTCCGTCAACCGGAAAGATCCCCGCATTTAAACTTCTTAGCGTTGCGGGTGCATACTGGCGTGGTGATGAGAAAAATAAAATGCTGTCACGTATTTACGGTACCGCCTTTCCTTCAAAAAAAGAATTGAATGCGTATCTCCAACTTCTTGAGGAAGCTAAGAAACGCGATCATCGTAAATTGGGTAAAGAGTTGGATCTGTTTGAAATTTCCGATACGGTTGGTCAGGGACTATCTCTTTGGTACCCCAAAGGTGCAACTATGCGTAAGCTGATCGAAGATTATTGGCACAGCGAACACCGCAACAGAGACTATGATATTATTCAAACACCTCATATCGGGAAAGCCGAGCTCTGGGAAAAATCGGGACACCTGGATTTTTATAAAGAATCCATGTATCCGGTTATGAAGGTGGAAAATCAGGATTACTACCTAAAACCCATGAACTGCCCTTTCCATATTATGGTTTATAAGCGCCATCAAACCTCTTACCGCGATTTGCCTATACGATACGCGGAATTGGGAACGGTCTATCGATATGAGCTTTCCGGTGCATTGCACGGGTTAATGCGCGTTCGTGGATTTACCCAGGATGATGCACATATATTCTGTACCCCCGAGCAGTTGAATGATGAAGTTGAAAAATTATTACAATTTTCATTCGATTTTTTGAAAGCCTTCGGATTTGAAGAATATGAATTATATCTCTCCACTCAGCCGACCGAGAAATTCGTGGGTGAACCTGCTCTTTGGGAAAAAGCGCAGGAATCTCTACGCAAATCCATGGAAAAAATGGAAATTGATTATAAAGTCGATGAAGGTGGGGGAGCCTTTTACGGTCCCAAAATCGACATTAAGATCAAAGATGCCATTGGTCGTCTTTGGCAGTGTACTACTATCCAATTTGATTTTAATTTGCCGGATCGTTTTGATATGACATATACAGGTTCCGATGGTGAAGCGCACAGACCTTTTGTAATCCATCGTGCGATTATGGGGTCTTTGGAACGGTTTATCGGTGTACTGATCGAACACACGGCCGGAAAATTCCCATTATGGTATGCACCGGTCCAATTGAAAATTATCCCGGTGTCTGAAAAATTTAATGATTTTGCCAATAAGATAGCAATTAAATTCCGTGACGCCGATTTGCGTGTTGAAATGGATGGGCGAAATGAACGAGTAGGATATAAGATCCGTGAAGCTGAAACCCTGAAAGTCCCTTATATGATCGTGATTGGACAGCAGGAAGAAGAAAGCGGCATGCTGAAGTTAAGACATCAGGGTGGAGAAGAACTAGCACCGATGAATGTTAACGCGATGATCGGGTTTTTAAATACTGAAGTTGATAAACACTAATTAATGATATTAATTAAATTATAAAGGATGGTTAAAGTCATCCTTTATGATGTGCAAAATAACTTAACTCAAGTTTTTATTTTTTACACTTTTTAAGAAAATTCATGTGATCCACATCACAATTTGTATTAAAAACTTGAGTCAAGTTATAATAAAGTAAAATAATGTTGACAATCGTGTGTATAATAGTGTATATTTCTTTTGTATTGGAGAATAAATATGTTAGAAAAACACACAAGAATCAATGTAAGCTTACCGGTATCTCTTGACGCGGATTTAAGTATGGTTGCAAAAGAACTAAATGATAAAAAAAGCCATATCATTGCCCGTGCTTTAGACCTATACTTTGATGAGTTGGATACATATATAGCTGATAAGCGATATCAAAATTATAAAAGCGGTAAAGCTGAAGCCTATAATCTCTCTGATATTGAAGAGATATTTGGATAAGTTTTGTATTCACTTAAATTCCTTAAAGAAGCAGTTAGTGAATTAGAGCATATTGATCCGATATGGCAAAAAAGAATAATAAATAAAATAAAAATACTAGCTAAAGAACCCAAAGCGCTCGCAAATAATATTAAAAAACTCAAGGGTAAGTATCATGATTATTACCGCTTGAGAATCGGGGAATATCGTGTGATCTTTAGTATGGAAAAAAACGAGTTGATTATTTTTATTATCCGAATAGGTCATCGGCGGAAAATTTATTAAATGTACAAGAACTCACAAAATTTAATAAATCTTAAAAAACGCTTGTATTTTAGGCAGTTAGTTAGATATATTTGGCTCAAATTCCTTTGGTAAAAAGGAATTAAATTATTTA
>CAYNBL010000104.1:0-2790 GCA_964395205.1 uncultured bacterium
AGCTCAGTTGCCATTTTCTTGGGAATACCGCATTCATGCATATGTAATTCAGGTCCCACAACAATAACTGAACGGGCAGAATAGTCAACACGCTTACCGAGCAAATTCTGACGGAAGCGACCTTCTTTACCGTTCAACATATCTGAGAGGGATTTCAGCGGACGGCGTGTACCTGAACGGACAGCCGCACGTTTTCTACCGTTATCAAAGAGTGAATCAACCGCTTCCTGAAGCATGCGTTTTTCATTTCGCAGAATAACTTCGGGAGCTTTAATGTCGATCAATTGTTTCAAACGGTTATTCCGGATGATAACTCGACGGTAAAGGTCGTTCAAATCCGATGCGGCAAAACGTCCGCCTTCAAGCGGAACGAGAGGACGCAACTCGGGAGGAATGACCGGGAGTACCTTAAGGATCATAAATTCCGGCCGATTGGTAGGCTCATCTTCATTGTTAGTGGTAAAAGACTTTAAGATCTTCAGGCGCTTAACAATATCATCACGTTCTGAAACGGATTTTGTGTTACGCAAGTGAGTCTTAAGTTCGCTGACAAGTTGTGGGACATCAAGGTCAACCAATAACTCGTAAACGGCCTGTGCACCGGTTTTTGCAATAAAGAGATCTTCTTCATCAATCGGTTCTTCCGCTTCTTCGCCATAAGAGTAGAGAAGTTCAAAGTAAGTGTCTTCGTCCAACAATTCCATATGTTTAACGGCACGGACCTTTCCATTATCTTCCACTTCGGCTTTACCGGGCTGGATCACGACGTATGATTCATAGTAAATGATCTGTTCCAGTTCTTTAGCGGGGATACCCAACACATTCGCCAATTTTGAAGGAATGGATTTCAGGAACCATATATGTACGACAGGAACGGCAAGGTTGATATGACCCATGCGTTCACGCCGGACAGATTTGCGGGTGACTTCCACACCGCAACGGTCACAGACGATCCCTTTATAGCGGATGCGCTTATACTTACCGCAGTGACATTCCCAGTCTTTGACCGGTCCAAATATCTTTTCACAGAACAAACCGTCTTTTTCCGGTTTGTAGGAACGATAATTGATGGTCTCGGGCTTAAGAACTTCGCCGCGGGATTTACTTAATATTGACTCAGGTGAGGAAAGACGAATCTGAATTGTCTCAAAGTCTTTAGTCACCGACTTCTGTTGTAATGTGCTCAATGCCAATTTATCTCCTCCTATAGAAGGATATTATATCAAATCCATTTCAATCCCCAAGCCTTCAAGTTCTTTTAAGAGAACATTGAAAGATTCAGGGGTTCCGTATGCGGGCAGGTTTTCACCTTTCACGATCGCGTTATATATACGCGTTCTTCCGTCAACATCATCGGATTTGACCGTAAGAACTTCTTGCAGTGTATGTGCAGCACCGTATGCTTCCAGAGCCCAAACTTCCATTTCACCAAATCTCTGTCCACCAAACTGCGCTTTACCGCCGAGAGGCTGTTGAGTGATGAGGGAGTAAGGTCCGGTTGACCGTGCATGCATTTTGTCTTCGATCATGTGTGCCAGTTTCATCATATAGATGTAACCACAGGCAACAGGATTATCGATCTTTCTTCCATTACGGCCATCGAACAGCTCGATCTTGCCGTTTTCGGGAAGGTTCGCTTGTTTCATCAAGTCAACGATCTCACCATAGTTTGCGCCGTCAAAGACAGGTGTTTGAAAATGAACACCCAGTTCTTTAGCAGCCCATCCCAACATGGTTTCATACAGCTGACCTAAGTTCATACGTGAAGGTACGCCAAGCGGATTCAGTACGATATCTACCGGTGTGCCATCGGGCAGGAAGGGCATATCTTCTTCGGGAACGATAATGGAAACGACACCTTTGTTACCGTGACGTCCGGCCATCTTATCTCCGACGGAGATCTTACGCTTACTTGCGATGTAAACCTTTGAGAGTTTAAGAACGCCCGGCTGCATATCGTCGCCGGCACGGACTTTGAACTGTTCGTTCTGAATATCCTCAGTGATTTCAAAAACGATATTTTGAAAATTATCAACCAATTTCAATACACGGACATAGACTTCTTCATTCTCTATCCATGGTTTATCGAGATCAACATCATCGAAATCACATGTTTCAAAGAACTCCCAGTTCCATGTCTTGCGTTTTGTATGGACGAGATTACCGCCCTTATTGTAGATACCTACGCAGGCTTCATCCTGAAGGAGGTTCTGTAATTTAACAACAAATTTCTGACGCAATACGATCAGTCGATCACCCAATTCACGGGCTAATTTCTCAATCTTTTCCTTTTCGTCGCGGCGGGATTCTTTACCCTTGCGTTCGAAGAGGCGAGTATCGATAACAACACCGTTGGTACTGGGATCGGCACGACGGGAAGCATCTTTAACGTCACCGGCTTTTTCACCAAAAATGGCGCGAAGCAATTTCTCTTCAGGTGTTGGATCGGTCTCCCCTTTCGGAGTGACTTTACCAATAATGATATCACCGTGAGTTACCGGAGCACCGATACGGATCATCCCGTTTGAATCGATGTTCTTGGTTGCTTCTTCGGAAACGTTCGGGATCTCCCGGGTTAGCTCTTCGCTGCCCCGTTTAGTATCCCTGACTTCCAGCTCCACTTCTTTCACATGAACTGAAGTGAAAACGTCTTCTTTAACTAAGCGTTCGTTCAGAATAATTGCATCTTCATAATTGTATCCACGCCAAGGCATAAATGCTACCAGGACATTACGTCCCAATGCCAATTCACCTTGATCTGTGGACGTACCGTCTGCAATAGGTTCTCCG
>CAYNBL010000104.1:2890-8114 GCA_964395205.1 uncultured bacterium
GTTAAAAGCGGAACGGACTGGCGTTGCATATTCGATCCCATAAGAGCACGGTTTGCATCATCATGTTCAAGGAAGGGGATCAAACTTGCTGCTGCAGACACCATTTGAATCGGGGATACATCCATGTAATTTACTTCATCTGGATGTGCCACAGGATAATCGGCCTGGTGACGACAGCGAATATGTTCACTTATAAATTCATTCTTATCATTTAAAGGTGCATTTGCCTGCGCGATCATGTTACGATCTTCATCATCTGCCGATAAATAATCCACAGTAGATGATACTTTCGTACCATTCTTGCCATGAGTGACTTTCCGGTAGGGAGTCTCAATGAAACCCAAACGGTTAATGACGGCATAATTTGCCAATGATGAGATCAAACCAATATTGGGACCTTCAGGGGTCTCGATCGGACAGAGGCGTCCATAATGAGTATAATGCACATCTCGCACTTCAAAACCGGCACGTTCACGAGTCAAACCACCTGGGCCCAGAGCTGAAAGACGACGTTTGTGGGTCAGTTCCGCAAGCGGATTGGTCTGATCCATAAACTGTGACATCTGTGAAGTACCAAAGAAGGTATTGATCACGGAAGTCAGAATACGGCTATTGATCAGTTCCTGAGGGGTCAGGTTTTCTGCATTGTGAATATTCATCCGGTCCCTGATGGTTCGTGACATACGTGTAAAAGCAAGTGAGAACTGGTTTGCCAGCTGTTCACCTACGGTCTTTACTCGTCTGTTACCCAAATGATCAATATCATCCGAAGCTTTTTCGCCACGGCGCATAGCAATCAATTGTTCCACGATCATAACGATATCTTCAGGTGTGATCACGGTATTATCAAGCGGGATATTTAAATTGAACTTTTTGTTCATACGGTAACGGCCGACCTGTCCCAGATCGTATTTCTTTGGTGAGAAGAAAAGCTTCTCAAAGAATTTTTGTGCCGTTTCCACATTGGGTGGCTCACCGTTACGCAAGTTGCGATACAAGTAAATCAATGCATCTTCTGAGGTCGGCTCACGGTCGTCCTCATCAGTGATTCCTATCTTGTCGCGTTCACGACGAATAGAATTAGCAAGCAATTTAAAGTCAACTTCGCGGCTCACGTCAACAAGTTCAATGTTCTTGACTTTGGCTTTTTTCAATTCACCGATAAGTTGTGCGTCTAATTCGATCCATTTATCTTCAGCCGTTCCTGCATCAAGCAAAACCTCTCCACTCTTATTGTCGATGACCGGAGTCACGACCATACGGCCTTCAAGTTCACCGCTTAGAGGAAGTGTTTCGAGAACATTAAACTGCTGAAGAATATCATAATCCGTACTAAAACCAATGGCTCGAAGGAAAATACTGACCGGAAATTTTTTACGACGATCGATGGTTACATAGATCGCATCAAAAATATCGGTGGTCAGATCCACCCAGGATCCGCGCATCGGAATAATACGTGCATTATAAAGAACAGTACCATTGGGGTGACGGGCGTCATTAAAGAACACACCCGGCGAACGCTGTAACTGAGAAACGATAATTCGTTCGGCACCATTAATAATAAAGGTACCGCGAGATGTCATGAATGGAATATTACCAAAAAATACATCCTGTTCAACGGTTTCGGCCAGTGCGGAATTATCTGAATCTTCTTCAGTAACCTTAAGCACTAATTTAGCTTTTAATGGGACAGAATAGGTAATACCGCGCTCGACACATTCCTGTTCTTCATAGCGTGGTTTTCCGATCGTGTAATATTTGTACTCGAGTACAAATGTATCATGATTATCTTCGATCGGGAAGATAGTGCGGAACACGTTTTCAAGTCCAAGATCTATGCGTTTGTGTGGCCGAACTTTTGTTTGCAGAAAGTCCTCATATGAACTTAATTGCACATCTAAAAGATCCGGGGTATCAAGAACATGCTTGATCCTGGAGAAAGATGTCCGTTTGATCTTTCTTTTTATACTAGCCAAGAGATATTCCTCCCTTGTAAATTTTATTAAAACAAATAGAGCCATCGCTGTGGTGACGACTCATTTTTGACTTATTGAGCGTTACCTGTATTACCATTACTTGATTTCTACAGTAGCCCCAACTTCTTCAAGTTTTGTTTTAATTTCTTCTGCGCTTTCCTTTGGCAAAGCTTCTTTAACAGCGACAGGTGCGCTTTCAACAAGGTCTTTTGCTTCTTTGAGGCCTAAACCTGTCAATTCGCGAACGACTTTGATGACGTTGATTTTCTTTTCGCCATAGCTCTGAAGCATGACATCAAATTCTGTTTGTTCTTCTTCGGCTGCTGCTACGGGTGCGGCTGCGGCTGCCATTGCAACCGGTGCTGCGGCTGTAACACCGAATTTGTCTTCGATCTCTTTGATCAATTCTGAGATTTCCAACATGTTTGCTGTTTCCAAGTATGCTAATACATCGGCTCTTTTTACGTCGGCCATTTTAATCCTCCTTTAAATTCTATTGAGGTGTGTTTTATGTTATTGTTTTGCTTCTTCTAATGATTTCAATACGCCAAGCATATCGCGCATTGTTGACTGCAAGCAGCCAAGTACTTTTTGCATCGGTGACATTAAATCACCAAGCAAGGTTGCTAAAAGAACATCTCTTGAAGGTAGTTCTGCGATCTGATCAACTTTTTCTTTTCCGCATAATTCGCCTTCAAAAATCAGCGCTTTTACATCCGGTTTTTGGAGATCCTTCATCTTTTTCTTGAAATCTTTAAGGACCTTTGCCGGTGCAACAGGATCTTTACCGTATACCAATGCGGTAGAGCCCGTAAGGAAAGCTTCTTTCTTTACATCATAACCGAGTTCTTTCAGTGCAAGCAGGATTAAGGTATTTTTCACTACCTGCATCTTGACATCCTTGTCAAATAATTCAGAACGCAGTTCGTTTACCTGTGAAACGCTCAAACCAAGATAGTCTGAAAAATATACAGCGCCTGCGCCTTTGATCTTTTCGGATACTTCCTGAACTCTTTCAATTTTTTTCGGGGTTGGCATGAACAAACCTCCTACGCTAATGCTGATTGTTTATCAATTTTGATACCTGGACCCTGTGTAGAAGATATGGACATCTTCTTAAGGTATGTGCCTTTCAGCGCCGTAGGTTTCATCTTCATGACCGTACCCAGCATTCCTCTAACATTTTCTGTTAGTTGTTCTGCGGAAAATGAAGCTTTTCCAACAACAACATGTAGAATACCGTACTTATCAACGCGGAATGAGATCTTACCTGCTTTTGCTTCCTTGACCGCTTGTTCAACATCATTGGTAACTGTTCCTGTTTTGGGGTTCGGCATTAAACCGCGAGTACCCAAAGCACGACCGAGTTTACCAACATGACGCATCACATCGGGAGTCGCAATACAAACATCGAAATCAAACCATCCGCCTTCGATTTTTTCTATATAATCTTCTAACCCTGCGTAATCAGCCCCAGCAGCTTCCGCTTCTTTGGCTTTATCACCTTGGGCTAGTACCAATACACGAACTTTCTTGCCGGTACCATGCGGAAGGATAACCGTTCCGCGAATATTCTGATCGGCATACTTTGGATCAACACCAAGATTCAGTGTCAATTCAATGGATTCGTCGAATTTGGCATTAGCGGCTTTTTTTATCAATTCGATACCGTCGACTAATGCATATTCCTGCATTCTATCGAACAGTCCCTGATTTGCCGAATATCGCCTACTTTGATTCATTAATACCTGCCTCCAGTTAACCTTCAACCTTTAGTCCCATGCTCCGGGCGGTTCCCGCGATCATTCGCATGGCCTGCTCAACGGTATGGGCGTTTAAATCTTTCATCTTCAACTTGGCAATTTCTTCAAGATCTTTAGAACTTACCGACCCAACTTTTTCTTTATTGGAAACCGGAGATCCCTTTTCGATCTTAGCTGCTTTTTTGAGTAAAACGGCTGCGGGCGGTGTTTTCGTTACAAACGAAAATGACCGGTCTGCATAAACCGTGATCACAACAGGAATAATCAAACCCATTTGATCTTGAGTTTTGGCATTGTATGCCTTACAAAACTCCATGATATTTACACCATGCTGTCCTAATGCCGGACCAACGGGTGGTGAAGGGTTTGCCTTACCTGCAGGAAGCTGTAATTTGATCAGTGCTTCTACTTTCTTTGCCATACTACTTTTACCTGTTTTTAGGTTTTATCGTTTTATTTCTCTTTTTCAACCTGAAGATAATCCAGCTCAACCGGCGTAGACCGCCCGAAAATACTGACCATAACCTTCAGTTTGCGCTTTTCTTCATTGACTTCCTCAACGACACCGGAGAAATCAACAAAAGGGCCATCAACAACCTTAATGGGGTCACCCACATTGAAGGGTGTTGCCATAACTTCCCGACCGTCTTTCTTTTCGACTTCGCCAAGAATACGCGCAACCTCTTTTTCTGTAAGTACTTGAGGAACACCTTTAGATCCTACGAAACTGATCACACCGGAAATGTTTTCAACGAAATATTTACTTTCCGCTGTCATATCCATTTTGATCATAATGTATCCGGGATAAAATACTTTAACCCGTGTACGTTTTTTACCGTCCCGCATTTCCACGACATTTTCAGTCGGGACCAGAACATTTTCGATGGATTCGGCAAACCCGGAAGCTTCTGCTTCAAACAGAATACGATCGGCTACGGCCCGTTCTTTTCCGGATAATGCTTTCAGTGTAAACCATTTCATTGTATTACATCCAATCAATTAATTTGCGGACCAAGGTACCTACGCCCAGATCAACAACTGCGATGAACAGTGTAATAAAGATCGAAAAGATCAATACTACTGCTGTAGATGACTTCAGTTCATCCCATGAAGGCCAATTGACCTTCTTCAATTCGTAGCGGACTCCGCTAAAAAATTCTTTTATCTTGTCAAACAATTTCATTTATTTGTCCTCGTTTGTTCTGCAGGTCTGGAGGGATTCGAACCCCCAACTTGCGGTTTTGGAGACCGCTGCTCTGCCAGTTGAACTACAGACCTATCACACTTTTAGCGCGTTTCTTTGTGCAAGGTATGTTTTTGGCACCACGGGCAGTACTTCTTATATTCCACGCGTTGCGGATGCTTCCGTTTATTTTTGGTAGTCGTATAATTACGACGTTTACAATCCGAACATGCCAAAATGATATTATTGCGTATTTTTTGTCCTGCCATAATGCTCTATACCTTTATTCAATGATCTCTGTT
>CAYNBL010000105.1:0-8106 GCA_964395205.1 uncultured bacterium
ACTAAACGGAATTAATGCAATTACCCTATCATAAAACCGTTTTAAATAATGGAATAACAACACTGACCAGATCGGTTGACGCAGTTCGATCGGTTTCGGTCGGTGTTTTCATTCAAGCAGGTTCTTGCGATGAGAACCCGCAAAATAACGGTATTGCGCATTTTCTTGAACACATGTCATTTAAACAGACAAAAACGCGAACGGCATATGATATTGTTGAAGATATCGAATCCCGAGGCGGTCATGTGAATGCTTATACAAGTCGGGAATTGACCGGTTATTATGCACGGGTCCTGGATTCTGAGCTTGACAAGACATTGGAAGTGCTCTGCGATATCGTTATTAACTCTACCTATCCTAAAGAAGAGATAGAACGCGAAAAATCTGTGGTCATTGAAGAGATCCGGGATTCATTGGATACACCCCAGGATATCGCTAACGATTCCTTTATGGAACAAATGTTCCCCAAACATCCCTTTGGTTACCCCATTATGGGAAATGAGGACACGGTTTCTTTTTTTACACCGGATACTATTCGCGATTTTGTTAATAACAATTATACTTCTTATCGCATAACTGTCGTAGCGGTAGGTGCTTTGGATCACAATAAAGTCGTTAAAAAAGTGGAAGCAATGATGGGGGATTACAAGACCATCACTCACGCTCGTGAGGAATATCCGCTTTTTGATCCAGTTGAAAAAGAACGGATCGTTTCCAGAGATATTGCTCAATCTCATTTACTTATTGGCCGTCGTTCAATGGGATATAACGATAAACGTCGGGTGACCTATGCTGTTCTTAACTCTATTCTGAGTGCAGGCATGACATCCCGTCTTTTTTATAATATTCGCGAAAAATACGGCTTTGCCTATACCATCTATTCCTTTATAGATGCTTTTAAATCCACGGGTTTATTCGGTGTTTATATTGCGACAGACCTGAAACATGTTGATACTTTGAAAGAATTGATCTGGAAAGAATTTTCAAAATTGAAGAATGAAGGTATCAGCGAACTTGAATTAGATAAAGTGAAAGCCCAAAGCAAAGGTTCACTGGTCATGGGACTGGAAAGCATGCACAATCAGATGGAGCGTATGATACAACAACATGTACGCTACAATAAGATCGTCAGCATAGATGAATCACTTAAAAAAATTGAAGCTGTCAGACCGAAAGATATACAGGATATATCTCAAGAATTATTTGATGAATCATTATTTCATACTTTATTACTGAAACCAAATGGAAAAAAAACTTAAATACCCCGTATTAGCATATCACAAAGTTACGAAACAATGGGAAATTTCCTATACCATGCTTCGTCCCCAAACGTTTGAACGCCAGATGCGTTATCTTGCAACAGAAGGCTATGTTGGTAAAAGCTTGCGGGACTATCTGGCCGATCCAAAGGACAATTACTTTGTATTGACCTTTGATGACGCTTATGAAAGTGTTTATGAAAATGCTTATCCTTTGTTAAAGGAACTGGGTTTTTCGGCGACGGTATTTGTTCTGACCAATTACATAGGTAAAAAAAATACATGGGATTACACGCCCGGGAATATATTTTCACGGCATATGGATGCCGAACAATTGAAAATGTTACACCGGGAAGGGTGGGAGGTAGCTTCACACGGTGAGAATCATCGCGTTATGACAGGCATGCATCCCGACTCGGTCATGCATGAGCTTAAACACTCAAAAGAAATTATATCTTCTTTGATCGATCATGAAGTCGAAACTTTTTGTTTCCCCTTTGGCGTTTATAATGCCGGAACGGTTGCAGCCGCTAAAGCCTGTGGATATGAAAACCTGGTTGGATTCACCGAACCATCCCGTTACGGTGTCATCTCCCGTTCTGCGGTTTATCGAGTTGTGGATGGCCCTTTCAGTGTTTTGCGTAAAATAAGAAGTTGTCCTTTTGATCTTTTTTTTGAAGGTATAAAAGAAGGTGTTATTCATTCTTTTTCCATGTTTTCACGACTAAGTCAACGCCTTAGAAAATCCAAATAACTCATTTATAAAAAGATTATAATATGCTTGATTATTAGGCACTTATAGGTGTATCTTTAAGTAAATGTTTTAATAGAGGTGTCGTTATGAAGTACAAAGGTATCAAAAAGTTATATTACTCTATCAGTGAGATAAGTAAAATGCTGGATATTAAGCAATCCGTGATACGATACTGGGAATCTGAATTTAAAGAATTAAAACCCCAAAAGAACCGGGCCGGAAATCGAATCTACAAAAAAGACGATATTGCGATATTGCATATGATAAATCATTATGTTCATGGAAAACATCTTTCGATCCATGAAGCGAATGAAGTGATCATGGATCTAAAAGCTGAAGGTTTGTATAAACGAAAACTTCAGGAACTGAATGAAATCGAACCTATTTTGGCTCCTGTTGAAGAAAAAGTTGAATTGATTGTTGAGACTGAACCCGAACCGGAAGAAGTAATCGCGAAAGTGGAAGAAGAACCGGAATCAATACCGGAAGAATCTTCTGAAGAAATACCGGAAACCGAAGAAAAGTTTAAGATAGTAAGTCCGACCGAGGAAACATTCATATATCCTTTAGATGAGCCTAAGGAAGAGGTTGTTAGTTGTGAAGAAGAGATCATTGAACCTGTGCCCGAAACACCTCAAGTATTAGAAGAACCAGGTATTAAAGAAGAAATTATAGAAATTGAACCTGAACCTAAAATAATTGAAGAACCCGAGATCGTAGCTGAAATTAAAGAAGAATCTAAAAGTGATCCTGAGCTAAAAGAACTCTTAAAGAAGATATCAGGCAATATTCGGGATATTATTGATATTTTGAATGAATAGATTGTGTTGCCAGTTTATCACTAGATTAATAAGATGCTGAAAAAAATGTACGGAACGGTTTAAAACCGTTCCGTACTTGTTTCTATCCATGTTTCAGCTTCTTAAATAGTTAAAAGTTGTTGCACAGGCATAAGAATTAAATTAAATTAAGCAGCTTTTTCGGAGCGTGGCGCAGCCCGGTAGCGCACTTGAATGGGGTTCAAGGGGTCGCAGGTTCAAATCCTGTCGCTCCGACAGCAAAAAAACAGGAGGATATAGCATTCTCCTGTTTTATTTTTATGTTTGATTAATTATATTTTAAATATAAAAAATAACAAGGTTGGTGATACAATGACAAAAGAGAAAAACTTGACAAAGCATCTTAGACAAAAATTCGGATTTTTACTTCTAATACTGTTTCTTTTCAGTTTTCCTTTAGGTGCCGCTTCTACACTTCAGGGTTTGATTGTCCTTGGCACTGATTGGGGATATGAACAAGGTGCAGAAGCACAACAGAATGCCATTCGAAAAATAATGGCAGATGCAATAGAGAAGAACTACAATGCTGTGTATTTTCAAGTCCGTGAAGCGGGTGAGAGTTTTTATCCGACGGAAAACGGTTCCTGGAGTACACTGTTTAAAGAACAAGACCCCGGTTTTGATCCTTTACAGTTCGCACTCGATGAAGCTCATCGTCAGGGATTGCATCTTTATGCTCATTTTGATGTATTGAGAGCATTTAGCTTGGTCAATCGCCCGAAATCAATGGATCATCTTTATAATCAAAAGGGTAAAATATGGATCATTGCGGATGATTCTTTTATTCCGATATCGGAAAATGCCAGCTACTTTCTGGATCCATCTAATCCGGAAGTTCTTACTTATCTTAAACAACTGATCAATGAACTAGTAAGCAACTATATGCTGGATGGTATTCACTTTACCAATCTTTTTTATCCCAATGATCAAATAATCAAAACCCAGATTTTCGCTCGCCAGCATGGATCTATTCAAGAATTTTCACATCTGGATATTAATACTTATGCGCAAGATGTGCTGACTTCATGTCTTGAAGCTTTGGTTACCGAAGTAAAATTACTAAAGCCATATTTAACAATTTCAGCCGAAGCCCAGGCTTTAGCTCATGAATCAAAAAGCTTTAAATCCATGAATGCGGCTGATACATATTATTTCCAGGATGGAATAAGCTGGTTAGAAAGAGGATTGATCGATGTGCTTATGCCAAAACTTCATGTAAGAAATAAATCTTTTAACTCGCTTTTTAATATGTACTATCAGACATTGGAATTGCGGGATTATATTATTCCCTCATTGCGGGGCGATAAAGAAAGTTATAGAGAAAACGATATTAAAAAAGAATTTGAATATGTCATGAAACAAGGCGCAAAGGGAGTGGTGGTTTATTCCGCGGAAGATGCTTTGAAAGGTAAATCCATATTTGAAGAAAAATCGGATCTGCCTTTTATGGCTCGGACGCATAAGGCAAGCAAAGCAATTGAGCTTGATCTTTCCAATCAAAATGTTCCGAACGATATTATTTTTTCAGAACACGATGCTAAGTTTCATTTTGTTGATCAGTATAATAAACTTGCGATCGTAACGCAGAACATGCCGAGATATTTAAAATTGCAAAGTATGCAGGAAAAAATGCGTTTCCAAACCCGCGAATGGGTAGTTCCATACAAGTACAAAGTGATGTCAAAAGAACAGGTGCAAAGACCGGCGCAATTTATTGAATTAAGAAAAGCGCCCGAATTTATGGCGACTGATTCCAGCTTTTCTTTTCTTTTCCGTGCAAGTACAGGTGATACCAGGATAAATAATGAATCGATAGAAGCTTATAGCAACACGCATATTTTCTTTAAGGAAATGGCATTAAATCCCTTGGGACAACGTACGACAGTGCGAGGATCCGTCACAACTAGAAATAATAGCATATTCTATGAAGATATCTATTATGGGAATATGCCCGATACCACCACAAAACATGCCGTAGTTTTGGAATCCGTTAGTCCACAAGATACGGTCTTATTACCACCGGATGATTATTTGCGTGTAAGTTTTACGTCATTACTGGTTGACGATATGGATACCATTCTACTTTATGCGAATGGTTCGTCCTTGCCCTTGTATTATAATGGAAAACGTTATGTCGGCGAAGTCCCCTGCAAGATGTTCGCAACGAATAGCATCGTTTATCTTCAGGTTGCGGCAAGAGATATCAGAGGAGAGAATTATTCATACAATCTACCACTGACCCTGATCATTCAGGATGAATATAAATTTCCTGTCGTTGAAAGCAGTGTGGATTTCTCACAGGTCAGTTATTCTCTTGGTGAAGTCAGGCTCGGCGGCCCCTATATGCAGGAATATCCACAGGGTGTGCGTTTTAAGACCAGTGGGAAATTCGGTTCTACCTATAGATTGAAATTGAGTGAGACCGATATGGGCTTTATTCCTGAAAATAAAGTTAAAATTTTACCTCCCGGCACACCAAGCCCTCATTTTAATCTCTATAATCTATCCGTTAAACCCGATACGATTCGTGACCTTTTAACGATTCCCTGGACCGATCCGGTGCCTTATACCGTCACGGCCCAGCCTGAACAACAAAGGATCAGGATAAGACTTTACGGCGTGCAATCCTCAAGTACCTGGCTTACGCATCGTGAGGGATTGGAGGTCATAGATCATATATCATGGGAACAGCGTGACGCTGAAACCTACGATATCTATGTAAACCTGAAGGATAATAATATTTGGGGTTATGATATCGAACAAAATGAAAAGTATCTCTCATTTTCAGTTAAATATCCGCCTTTGCGTAATGAATTGCGCATTGCCGTTGAAGCCGGACACGGCGGTGCAACTAACTGGGGCGCAGTGGGTTTATCAGGATTAAAAGAAAAAGATGTAAATCGTGATACGGCGGAAAAGGTCAGAGATATGCTAAGAGAAATGGGCTACGATGTTGTAGAGATCAGGCCTGAAGATAGCGATCTTCGTTTAAGAGAACGCTGGCTTCTGACCGACTCTCTTGATGCGGATATTTTTATATCCATTCATGCCAATGCTGCGGGTGGAGGTTATCTGCGCGTTGCCGGAACAAGTACTTATTATCACAATCCGTTCTGGCGTGATTATGCCGAACTGGGTTACGAAAAAATGCGAGAATTGCCGCTTGAAGAATTTGGCACAGTCGGATCATTTAATTATATGATGTGCCGTATGACTCAACGTCCGTCAATGCTGGTTGAACAAGCTTTTATGAGTCACGCGGAAGACGAAAACAAACTGGCCGATCCCGAATTTAGAAAACAAATGGCGCAAAAGATCGCCGAAACGGTAAATGAATATATCAATGATAAACTCAGTCGATAAGTCGATGGGTTGATAGGTCGATAGGTCGATAGGTCGATGGGTCGATGGGGCGATAAGTCGATAGGTCGATAAGTCGATAGGTCGATAAGTCGATAGGTCGATGGGGCAAGCAAGACCGTCATCTCGACCGACGTCCTCCGTAGCTTAGCGTAGGAGGGCAAAGTGGAGAGATCTATTCATGCCACTGAGAAGTTGATAGGTGATAGTTAAAAAAAAATATTAAAAGCAAAGACGCGATTAATTGCGTCTTTGCTTTTAAATTAATATATTGAACCGCGCTGCGGTTTTATTTTATTGTGGCTATATTTCTACGATATTCGACCGCTCCACGGTCTCTACGAATCATGAACATTAGAACAATCGAATCATTGAACATTCGAAGTAACTTCCGAAATTCGTTTTTCGCTATTCAATTCATAATTCGTTAATCGAATGTTCGGTGTTCAATATTCACGGAGACCCTGTAAGGGTCAAACAAAAATATATTTCCTTGTCCACAGCAAACTGAACCCTAAAGGGGTTCAACAATAATCACCCCGGATGAAATCCGGGGACATTAGACCCCTAAACAATCACAATCACAGCGTGGTTGAATAGATTTATCGTTTATCGTCCATCGTTCATCGTTTCTTTTCTCATGATCCAGCCTACGTTCTATGAGCTTCGTCCCACACGGCACTTCTCCGCCAGCAGGCCGCTACGGTCGAGATGACACAACACCTACGCCAAGGCTTCGATGGGCAGGCTAACAATCGATTTAATTTCGAAATTCGAATGCTCGAATGTTCGTTGTTCGATATTCATGGAGACCCTGTAAGGGTCAAATAACAGTATATGCGTTTATTCCTTCCATCAAAGAACCCTGAAGGGGTTCAACAATAATCACCCCGGATGAAATCCGGGGACATTAGACCCCTAAACAATCACAATCACAGCGTGGTTGAATAGATTTATCGTTTATCGTCCATCGTTCATCGTTTCTTTTCTCATGATCCAGCCTACGTTCTATGAGCTTCGTCCCACACGGCACTTCTCCGCCAGCAGGCCGCTACGGTCGAGATGACAAAATATCTTGCGTCTCTACAAAATATTATTTATTTAAAAGAACATTACTTTCATCTTCAGATATAGATCTATCCTTCTCAATAATTTTCATTAAATCGCGAAGGTCTTTATCATCCCCGGAATTTTTATAAAGCGATCCCAGTAAATAATAAATATCAAATGATACGACATCCTTTTGAATAGCTTTTTCAAGAATACTCATTGCTTCGGGAGTTTTTGCATTGTCCATTAAATAAAAAGCATAGTTGTAAACGTATTTTGGATCGTTCGATTGTAGATCATAAGCCTCTTTTGCATAGTCAAGTGCTCGAAGCGGAGAAAAATTCGAATAGAGGATCGCAAGATTGTTAGCTGCCACAGCTGTCTTTTGAAGTTCAAAGGAAGCGGATAATTTCGCAATGGCTTTATCTACATCTCCCAGTTCTGCATAAAGAAGTCCGAGGTTCAAATTGGCCGCGGCATGTTCGGGATCATGTAGAACCGCTTCTTGAAAATAGAACATGGCAGAATCCAAGCGTCCGTTTTGATAGTACAGCATGCCAAGATTGAGTGAAGCTTCCGTAAATTCCGGTCTTAAAGCTAAAGCTCGTTTATAATCCCTCACTGCGATCGCGAAATTTTGCTGTTCTTCATGAAAATGCCCCAGATTAAAATGCGAGGCTTCCTGATCGGGATAAGTATTCAAACTGTTCTCATATTCTTTGATGGCCGTTGCGAGAGAGCTAAAATATTCCTGTGGGATATTTTCATGATCGATTGATAAAAGTTCTGCAGCCGCACGAACTCTGACTAAACGAACCGTATCCTGAGTGGCTTTGCATAATGC
>CAYNBL010000106.1:0-8041 GCA_964395205.1 uncultured bacterium
GTCTGTTAAGATTTTAAATAAGCATTTAGCTGTAATGATAATAAATTGTGAAAATCAAGCAAGAAAGTGGATGGACGACAAAATTGACGGCAAGCTCACTCCGGAATACATTTTGTCTGAACTGGGATATAAATGAAATATGAATTAATTATTACCCGCTCCGAAAAGGTTAAAAAAGAAAAGTTCGACACATTAAGAGAGGCTAGATTGAAAGCCAACAGGAATTATGGCGACGCTATTCAGTGGTACAAGGATGAGGACAGCTGGTTTTCCAAGGATTTAGGATCTGTGAAATATCGCATAGTAAAATGTTTTGAGAGAATGCCATATTAAGATATTTATCCTACAATAAGAATATCTTATTTATCTCAGGGGAGAGAGCTAAGTTAATTTTCGACATCACAAATACCGAAAAACAGTCATTTTCGTAAACGTAATCGCAATGCTCTTAAGGTCATTTCGGTCTCACTGGAAAAATAAAAAATATTAGATGTGCAACTATGAAATTACTTTTAATAGTAATCAAATAAGAATCAGGGGAGAGAAACAATATGAAACTAAAGGATAGGGCTATCGAAATGGCCAAGAAGTATCATGGTGGGCAAAAATACGGCAAGAAGGATTATATCCCATCATTAAGATAGGAGGTTGATGTGGCAAGAACAAAAGGCAGCGGATGGGGAGGAGGCGTTCTTCTCTATCAGATGTGTCCCTGTTGTGGCAGAAAAAAGGTCATTTATAGACCAATGGGAGAGGTTCCACCATTTTACTGTATCAGGTGTAAAGAAAGATTCAATTCTAAAATACTTATTAGAAAAACATTTGCATCTCAATTAAGAAATGGGATATAATGAGAGGTACGCCACGCTCTTTGGAGTGGGTATAGTGTTAGCTTCTGTCTTTTTTGATGGCAGGCTGGCAATACAAAACGGAGGTAAATATGACTAAAGAAACTATGATTTGGCAAACACTTTCAATGATGATTGCTGGAATGGTAAAAAGAAATGAAATACCAAATACTATAGAATCATTTGAAAACAAAGCAATAAAATTGGCTGGTTCCATATTGGCTTATTCGGATGAAGATATTAGAAATGTTTTACACAAATATGATTGTGCAGAATTTTCTATAGTATTATCGGAAATGTATAAGTCTGTCAATCGAAAAGATGGTAGATAATGAGAGGGTGTGCCGTGCGAATCAGAATGATTCGTGTGGCATACAACTAAACTGGCACGGACACCTATGTTGTGTGCTGTTGGAGGATTAAGATGATAATGCCAATTTTAATTAAAAAAGGTGATAAGAGAATATTATTGAATAATATTCCACCTAAAGTTGACTGCAGGGTTGTTGCAGAGGAGACATTTCAAGAATTATTATTTATTTATATACAATACAGAAAACGAGAATTAAAAGAAATAGATAAAGAGCTAAAAGAAAAGAATGATATAAGATATTTTAAATAGCATATAACACCAAACTGCTTCGAGTAGCTTACTGAGCGGGTAGTGGTTGTTATCTAAAACAAATAAAATGAGTTCGCAATTTTACGGACCGCAAATTTACGAACCGGGAGGAAGTAATGAAGGGAGATAGAATGAGAAAAAAGATTAGCAGGGGAGTATATGAAAAACAACTCAAAATTAATGGCATTTTTATAGTAAAATCTATAGATAACGCAAACTATCGTCCTCATCCTTTTATGATAGGGACGAAACACGTTGCTCACGCTTCTGAAAATTGTAACGGAATGTTAGGTAAAGAAACAATGATGGTAATTCCTTGTGCGATGAAAAACTGTCATTTGTCTTATGAAGAGCATACTTCTGATAAAATATTGTTTTTACAATTAACAAGAAATTGCTCCAATGAAGAAGCAACAAAAGAGCTGAAAGCATTAACGGCGAATATGCAGGAAGATAAAATAGATGGCGTTGCTTTCATAGAAACAAAAGATAATTTTAGAATTATATGAGGAGAAATTATGATAGATTCAGATGGCAGGTTAACGACATCAATACCTAAAGACTGCGCATTATATAATCCGGATAAAGAAAAGCCAACAGGAGTAACATGCGTCACATTAGGCATGTTGTATGAATGTAAAAATCATGTGGGAAAGCGTGATGGATGTTTGTTTTGTGGTCATCATGACACATTTATAGAACAAAAAAAGATGGAAAAGGAGAGATTAAATGATTAAAGTTATAACAACCAAAGAATTAAGGCCGGTAGAATCGCCTAAGTGGTGTCGATGCGATAAGTGTGGAAGAAAATATTATTACGGCAAACCGGACGACGACATGGAGATCCAGGAATTTCTGTTTATAAGATTAATTGGCGGTTATCCTTCAGTATTCGGAGACTCGGCTGTAATAGAATGGGATATTTGCCAATATTGTCTCCATGAAATGCTTGGTAAAAAATATGTGGATCCAGAAGATGATAAAGAGGATAAGGAAAATATTCGCATGACATTTCATTATGGGCGAAAATCAATTGTTCTTAAGAATAGAAATACCGGCAAAGTGGAAACTACCAGAAGCACGCATAATTACTTTATCGAAGATAAGGAAAATGAAGAGCAGGAGTTAAGAGAAAAGTGGAACGAAGGCGATTATCAATGCCTTAGAGTTACCTTAAGTTAAGGGGAAATCAAAATGAATATAGAAACAGAAGTAGTTGGTGAAGTAAATTGGTTTCGGGCAAACAATATAACAATTTATCCACGAGGCGTGGAATCCGTAAAGAATAAGAAAGTTAAAAAATATGACTTTCATTTTAGGAAATCTCCAAAATATGACTGGCACTATGAATGTTCTGCCAATAGCTTCAAGAAGTTTAAAGTTCTCAAAGAAACCATAAGAAATGGAAGGCCTCCATCAGGCGGAAGAAGTGAATACAGGATTGTTGATGCCGTTTCCGGAATGGTATTGGAATGGGGAAGATAATATGGGATTGACAAGAAAGCCTTGTCACGGATGCGGAAAGGCAGAAGGCTGGCATCCAACAGGAGAGCTTTGTAATAAATGTAAAAGCAAAATGCAAATTGCAGATGATTATATCGCTTTCCAGGAAAAATTAAAAAAAGACCCTAAAATAATTGCTGCTAATGTTCCTGATAGCTGGTGTTCTCCATCTTTTTATGTGAAAAGAAGCGAAGCCAGAAAAAATGCCGATTCTGAAACCATTGGAAAAATATTCAAAGAATTAGTTTACGCCGTTTCATTATCGTCAATTCCAACATATAGCTTTGAAGTTTGGCAGGGTAAATATACCGGACAGAAAAGTAAATACAATAACGAAAAAGCAGAAATTAAAATGATTAATCAAGGGAAGAATTACAATTATGGAAATTATGATTTTTCGAAAACAGTTTTTTTGGATAAAATAGTTGCTGAAATTATTGAAAGATTGTTTGCCGAGGTGAAAAAGGAATTGTTGAAAAGAGAAACAGCAGGATTTGAATATGGCAAAAATTTGCTAATGCAATTAAATGATGGAAAAATAACATTGAAAGAATTTAATGCAAAATAGGAAGGAATGATGAGATTATTTAAACTTTCAATAGATGGTGCGAAAAAGAGAAGATTATTGTTTGTGTTCAAGACCGAAAACAAACATTGTCGTTTCGGAAGAAATGTATACTGAAATCACATCATTGAAAGTAATTAAAATGGAAGTGTTTGTGAAATATGCCAGAGATTATTTTATGGCTGAAAAAGATTTTATAGACATTCTTGACAAGTGTAAAATACCATATAAAATGATACCGCATGGTGATGGTTACAGATGGTATGAATTTATAGCTGAAGGAAAAGAATTCCACATCGGATTTGCATACGGGAATATATTTTCTTATCATTCTTATTATTAAATAAAGGAGGAATAATGAAAAAAAATATAAATCAATACAATGAAGCCGGTAGGGTGCGCAATGGTGAAATAAAATGGTGGACGGCAGAACTAATACTGGTTAACGAAGCTATTAGAGCTATCGATAGACTTAATCCTGAAGACACGGATGTTCTCCTGGTCGAAGAATTTTGTGGAATGAGAACTATGCTCGAGGCGGTGAAGATTCGTTTGTGTAAAAAATTGGAACTGAAGTACGAAAGCCAGTGGTACATGAAAGGCTTGGACCAAATAAGGAACTGTCTGAAAAAATGGGGGGAAAAATGAAATTATATGATGTGTCAAATAATACGACCGTAATCATCAAAGATGAAAAGGTAATTATTCCTCCTTGGTCGCTGGAAATTAAAAAGGGAGATGTTCTTCAATTTGATCACATTGATGGGATGTACTCTTATTGCAAGGATAAAGACGAAAATATTGTTCATCCGGCTGCTTGGACGGAAGTAGAAATAGTGGGGAAGAAGGAGGGTTAATGTGTTGAAAAAAACAAGGGAATATAGTGACGGTATGAATGCTTATGGTTTCAGAAATGAGCCATATGTAGACTGGGATGGTAAACCCGTAGAAAGAACAAAACATGAACACGGATATAGTTATAGTGCTTATGTTGTATATAAGAAACGACAGAAATACCAGCACGTTGTATATTCTGACAGGTTATTTATGCAAGGACCTGAGAAGCACGACGAATTATGTGAAAAACATTTTGGCGATCAAGGGCAAGCGTGGAGCAATAGAGGTCGGGATAAGATAGAATTGTTTCTTCAAGATTTTTATAATGATCATGGATTAGAATTAGTCGGGATCATGGAAGGATGTAATGTTGGAAACGGTTATCCATATTGGATATTTATGTTTGATTGTGATTTCGAAACATCAGAGGATGATGAATGAAACAGAATCCATTTGAAAAATATCTCACCCAGGAAGATCATCTTCAGTTCCAGATAATGTGGTATATTTATGGACAATATAGGAATAGATGCCTGTTTTTTCACGTACCAAATGAAGGAAAACGAAGCGCCTTTGAGCGATTTAAGTTTAAGAAGCTTGGAGCAAAAAGAGGCGTTTCGGATATACTGATATTAAGATCCGGACCCAGATTTCTCGCTATGGAAGTGAAGGTGATTTATGCGAGCGGGCAGAAGAACAAGGCAACTCCGGATCAGACGATATTTCTGGAAGACGTTAAGAAATATGATGGCGAATCCATGACGGTCTGGACATTTGAAGAAGCCAAGATAATTATTGATGAATTTATGAAGGACTAAAATATATCGTAAAATGCGGAGCAGTGGCGAAAAGTCTGAGGGCTGTTTGGTTAGTAGCAAAGCGCTTGAGGGATCCTATATCAGCGCGGATCGAAAAGCCAAACGATGATATACGGTGGACTGTGTTTAAAGATACAGAATGAAGCTGTGTACTTGCGGGTATCAAATCCTGTCTGTTCCGTATTTTACGCTTTATTGGACATTTAATTAACACTTACCCGGACATTTATCCGGACATTATGCCCTGTTGCAGTGCATACGTAATCGTAGCTGCACTAATGATGTGATATTTAGTGCATAGCTAAAAAAAATAGAGATGATCAAAATAAAAGGAGATTATTATGAAACAATTTATAGTTGTATTTAAAAGCGGAAAAGAGATAAAGGTATCTCAAAATGTTGCAAACCTATTGCAAAAAAGAATTTGTTCCGGAGTAGCTGAAACATTCCAAACATTTACAAATAAAGATGACAAAAATAATGTGCTTCTTATCATTAATATTTCAGACATAGCTTGTCTATATGATATAGGAAACGTCATATAGCTTGCGTTGTGCCTATTGATGAATTTATGAAGGATTAATTTCGGAAAAAATTTCTTTTGATATTCATTCCGCATTAAATGGTTAAGTGATCTCAGCAAGGACACCTTCGGGCGTCCCGCTGGATTCATAGAAAAAGGAGGAGTTGTGATAATTTATAAAGTTGTAAAAGTTCTTAAAAGTGGAAAATATGTGTCTTGTCTTGCTTATGGAAAGTATAAACTAAACTATATTCCAAACGAAGAAACAAAAGCGAAAAAAGGATATGTGATGTGCTTTAAGTACAAATATCAAGCAAGGCTTTTCATAAACAGTATGGTCTTCAGTACGTCCAGGTATTCAAGCTGGAAAATAATCAAAGCAATACCAACAGGCAGACAGATATTCCCTGATGCATATACACGGCATTATGGCGTAAAAAGCTTAACTTGGTTTCTTAATCGAGTACAAGTTACCCATAGAGCACAAAACATACGTAAACCATACAAAGGTATGATGTGTTTTCCATCAGTATTAGTATTAGGATAAAAAGGGAGAAAGAAAATGGAAAAAATTAACTACAGAGGGTTTGATATTGAGATATCCCCAGATGAAAATGCGGAAGATCCCCGCAGTTGGGATAATCTTGGAATTACGGCATGCTTTCATAATAATTATACTTTGGGCGATAAAAATAATTTACATAGCGATGATTTTAATTCTTTCGAGGAACTTCATGTTTATCTTCAGAAAAAAGAAAAAGCAATCTGTATATTACCTTTAAGAATGTATGAGCATTCCGGAATTACAATATCAACATTAAATTGTTACCCATATAACGATAGGTGGGACGCTGGACAAATAGGCTTCATCTACACAACATTGGAACAGTTAAAAAAAATGGGGCATGATTGGAAAAATATGTCCAAAGAAAGATTGGAGCAAATCAAAGAATGGTTATTGTCTGAGGTAAAGGTTTATGATGATTATGTAAAAGGTGATGCTTATTCTTATTTCATTAAGGATATTGATTCTTGTTGTGGATACTATGGTTGTGATCATGAAGAAAACAATTTACTTCCTACTGCACGGCGATCTATTGATCGTTATATTGAGGAGAAGGAAAATAAAACTAATAAAGGAAATAAGCTTATTGCTGAGTTTATGGGCATAGAATCATTTAAAGACATGCTATCTACAATATATAACGGCAAAATAAATGTCAGTAAAGATGTTTATGCGCAAGCAGAATATCATTCATCTTGGAATTGGCTAATGCCCGCTTATAGAAAAGCGAAAGATTACATGGCCACATTAGAACTATCGGGAAATGAACAGGGCTTTATTTTTCTGGAATCATTGACACGGAGCGTAGTAGATGTTGATATAAAAAGCGCATATGAAAATTTAGTGTCGCTACTACAATGGAATCATCGGGAGAAAATATGAACGTGGAAGAATTTCAAGAAAGAGCACAAGAATATATTGACGATATCACTGGCTTGATCAATAATAATATGCCGGATAAAGGATTGAAGTGTTGTGATAGTCAGAAGATCTGTTTAGTGTATGCTTTAAACCAGTTTGAACATTGCGTTAACGGCGTAGAGCAGGAAGATTTTATAGAAAATGACGCTTATGGTGTATTTGTATATCGAAGAGGAAAGGATGACAGGGAAGAGGCGGATGAGCACGAGGACGACGATTCTTATTTCGACAGCGAGAAAAAAGCGATCCTGCATGCAGAAAGCCTCGCGGATGACTGCTACCCCGTAGACGAATATTTTATTGAGGTTTGGCTCAAGGACGGAGAAGGTCTCTATGGGAATGCCGGCGAAGCAATATGGAGTAATTGGGAGGAGTAATGATTTTACAATACACTCATATCAGAAATATATCAAACATGTTTGAATTAAGAACTGCTGATGGATTTAAAGAATGGTTCATTAAAAGATATGGACTAACCGGTAAGCAGTGGAGGGCTTTTGATGAGGACGGCAGTTTTAATAATTTAAATATAGACTGCGATGAAGATGTTATTAATGCCTGGTTTGACGAAATGGCAGATGGATATTGGATTGTTATTTATGACGAGAGAAATTGTGGATCATTCAATATTTATCAGATAGAATTGCCGGAAATATTGGAAAACAAACGAATACAAGAGACATTTGAAAGAATTAATGGAAAGCGACTAAAAAGATATAGGGTCGAGGAGAAAAAATGAATTATGCCAAGAAAAGAGAAAGATTGATCACGAATGAAGAACAAGCAGCTTTGGCTGTTATTGAAAAATTCCTTGGGGAAACGCCAAACGAAAAGATGTT
>CAYNBL010000107.1:0-7909 GCA_964395205.1 uncultured bacterium
CTTGAACGCGTTTGCCATCTGCCTGACCGGCAACTTCTTTCATTGAAGCTCCCATGACGCGTCCCATATCAGCCATGGATGATGCGCCGGTATCTGTGATTACTTTCTTCACAATAACCTCGATCTTTGCGTCATCCATTTCAGCCGGTAAATAGGTCATGATCAATTCCAATTCACTTTTTTCAATATCTGCAAGATCTTCTCTACCTGCAGTTGAAAATGTTGAGATGGAATCTTGTCTTTCTTTTGCAGCTTTTTTTAACACTGCAAGTTCATCTGTTTCCTCAAGATCTTTCATTAATGCGATCTTTTTCTCGCGTAATTTTGAAATCAGCATACGTAAGGTTCTTACTTTATCACTTTCCCTGTTCAACATAGCTGCTTTAAGATCTGCTTGAATGTTCTCAATGTAAGACATAAAATACCTCTAATTGAAATTATCAACTATTTTACAAATGAATTATTTTATTAAAAAGGATTTTATTGTATTTTACCACTTACAAAGAAGGTAATATGATTAAAAGATTAATTGAATTGTATGAGAACGATGAAATTAGAGTGTTGGGGTTGATGACCGGGACATCTGCTGACGGACTGGATATTGCGTGCGTAAAATTTACAGGTAAAGGCAAATACCCCGAATATGAAGTACTTTACTCAGATTTTATTCCTTATCCCGAAGAGTTTTCGAAAGCATTTAAGCGTCCTCTCGAGTTAACTGCATCCGAAATAGCCGAACTTGATATGAAGCTAGGGAAGTGGTACGGGAATGCTATATCTGAACTTGATGTTAGCTATGATATTGTCGCAAATCACGGTCAAACACTTCTGCATCAGGCACCCGATTATACTTTACAGATAGGTGAAGCACAATGTATCATTGAAAAATGCAAAAAACCGGTGATCTACGATTTTAGAACGGCTGATGTGATTCTCGGAGGTCAAGGTGCACCGCTGATCCCGGTACTTGACGAATTTTTACTTAGGAAAGACGATTGTTGTGTTGTTGCTCTGAACATGGGGGGCATTGCAAATCTTTCTTTTTTGGCACCCCGATCTTCAAAGCGGGATGTTCTTGCATGGGATACCGGTCCAGCCAATACACTCATCGATAAAGCCGTGATTGAATTTACGGAAGGAAGAGAATTGTTTGATCGTGATGGAGCTTATGCAAGATCCGGAAAAGTAAATGATAATTTGCTTAATGAGTTGTTATCTCATGAATATTTATCCAGACCACTTCCTAAATCTGCGGGCCAGGAGCAATTTGGATATGAATATTACAAAAAGCTGCGAGATAAAGTACATCCTCAAACTGAAGCTGGATGGTTATCATTTATCAGAACTCTCACCGAGTTAACGATTAGAAGTATAAGTAAAGATATTTCTTCTCTAAGTCATAATGAAGAGTTGCCGGTAGAGGTTATAGCCAGTGGGGGTGGAACTGAAAACTTATTTATAATGGAACGTTTAAAAAAAGAATTGCCGGAATGCAAATTTGGTAAGTTCGATCATCCCGGTATTAGCTCTGATATCAAAGAAGCATTTGGCTTTGCATATTTAGGTTATTTGTTTTTACGGGAATTGCCAGGCAACATGCCTTCGGTAACCGGATCATCTCGTCCCTGCATATTAGGAAAGATCGTTTTCTGATAATTGTTTGATCAATTCGTACAACATGATCCCGTAGGCCACAGAAACGTTCAACGATTGTTTCATCCCGAACATAGGAATATCAACGGCCACATCGGCGTAATCCATAACTTCCTCTGAAATTCCGTCTACCTCATTTCCTACAATAAGACAAAGAGGGAAGGAATACGCAATTTCCTGAAATTTTTTCGAGCTGTCGGTATGTTCCAAAACGACAATAGGAATATGTTGCGATTTAAAATATTTCAATAAAGGAAGTATGTCAGCGTGATATTCCCAGGGAACATTGTCTTCAGCACCGATAGCAGTCTTACTGATCTCTTTACGAGGAGGAGTACCGCTGATCCCGACAAGATATAGTTTTTCGATGCCCGCAGCTTCCGACGTTCGGAATAGGGATCCGATATTATGTAAAGAGCGAATATTATCGGCGATCACAAAGATCTGTCGTCGTTCACGATCTACCAGAGAAAGCTCGGATGGTCGGGAGTTTTTTATGACTTCATGACTATGCTTTTTGATGCCCATGCCGGGATCTCCATGTGTCACCTGCTTTCAATCGTTCCCCGACGGGCGGATGAGAATAGTACATGAATTTAATGAAGGGAGTAGGATAGGCATTTGAGAGATTTCGGTTTGCTAGTCCGGACATCGCCCCTTGAAATGCATCGGGGTTTTGTGTCATATCCAATGCATAACTATCTGCCTGATTTTCAAAGTAACGGGAAACGGCATTGGAGAGCGGTCCGATAACCAACATATGCAGGACACCGAAACAAAGTAAAAATACAGGATAAGCAATTAGCATATTATCAAAGGATTTCAAATAATCGGGATTGATAAGCAACATGATCTGATGTGATAGAAAAAAGGTGATCAATTGATAAATAGCTCCCAATAAAATATTTTTCCACATATGTTTGTATTTATAATGTCCCACTTCATGAGCAATCACCGTTTCAAGTTCATCAAGTGACATATTATTAATAATATTATCACTGAGAACCACGCGTCTTGTTTTCCCAAGACCTCCCAGAAAAGCATTTTCTTTTTTTGTCTGTCGGCTCATGTCCTGTAGATAGAAACCCTTGATCTTTAAACCTCCTTTACGGAGGATGGCTCCCAGCTTTGTTGTGAGTTCCTCATCTTCAATAACGGTATACTTATTGAAAAGCGGCATGATCACAATAGGATACAATGTTGCAAAAATAACAGATATAAAGATCATTGCCAGTGCGGCCCACAACCACCAAAGATCGGGTGAAATGCGAAAAGCTAGAAAAAGGATCAGGGCGATCAGAGGATTAATGACCAGATTGATCAGGAATCCTTTTAATTCATCTTTAAAGAATTGAGTTTTATTTTGATTTGAAAATCCAAATTCATGTTCAAGCTTGTAGCCGGATCTAAAGGATAGAAAAAGATCAATCGGTAAAGAAAATACGGCAAGTGCCCAAAGAAAAAATAGAAAACGGAATGCCGGAAAATTCGGTAAATGTGCAAGAAGAGAGTGACTGATAGCAAGAATAAATATAAGAGTAAAAATGAATCCGCTGATCAGATTCAAAAAAGAAGTCCGTCTTTTTTTTATTTCATATACTTGTGCTTGTTCTTGTTTAGCTGCATCCAAAAGAGGGTGGATTTGTCTCATATTAATAAATTTCCACTAGAAAGATCTCGGGAATGTTGTGCTGTAGCTTCCAATAACAATCAAGGGCCTCATCAATATTTGGAAAATCACCGATAACGACACGATAGCGAATACCTTCATCTAATTTAATTTTTTCGAAATAGCTTAAATATTCCAGTTCTTCCTGAATTCGCCTGGATAAGGTAACGGCATCCATTCTTTTTCCTGAAGAATAAACTTGCACACCATATGCTGTTATTTCACCGCCTTCAGAACGCGGTATTCTCGGATCACCCACAGCGAACTCAAGATTATCACCAAGTGAGGCAAAAAGTTTTTTATAAATTTCTGTTGGTCCCGTTTCAGGAAGGTCGCCTATAATAGTATATAGAACTTCTATCGGATATACCGTCTCGAGCTCCAATTTATTGGCCGCTGCCCGGGAGATCCAGAACATATTTGCCGTATTCTGAATTCTGTCGTTAACGATAACTTCAACTTTTTTACCGTTTCGGAAGTTCAAGATTTCCACTTGAGTGCCAAGCGGCAAAGTTTCATGTGCGGAGGTGAATTTTTCTTGAGAAAATATTTCACCGCTGGCTGTAACAGCCCCATTGAATCCATCATCGTAAATAACGACACTTGATTCGATCTGAGCATACATAAAAGTAACGGCACAGAGGATTAAAATTATAATTGATCTTTTCATTGTTCTTCCTTTAACTAAAGGTATAGGCAAGATTAACGCTTGCTTGGATCATTGATTTTAAATGTATTGATTTATTTGGAACGATATAAAAGAATTTAGGCGTGATCTGCCATCTTTTTAAGGTCATATATGTACTCATGCTAATGGCAATATCAGAAAATCCTGCCGGGACCGATAGGCCGTAGTGTGAATATGGGAGCATGTTCGCTGCTGCCGAGAGAGTTAAATTAATGGGTAGAAAAGCATCGAAGGTATATCCGCAGGTAAATTTTGCATACCAACTATTCAATACAAAATCATAATAAGTTTCAATAAAGTAGGGAATGATAAAACCGATATCTGCCAGCGAAAAGTTTATTTCCACTCCGGCAAGTGGAGATTCAGGTAGGTTAGGGAAGAGGTAGACCGTTAAACCGCTAGAGGCAATCAGGCGATCGGTGAAGTAATGATAATAACTAAGCATCGTACCTAACTCATGATAAGCTGAAATATCACTTAAAGAATTTACGTACCATTGTGAGACGTTTATATTTGCTTCAGAAAAGAAAACAGAGTAATTCAAGCCTATGGCAGGTTGATTCCCCGCGGGTGTAAAACCGCGGAATATATATCTGCTATAAACATCAACACTGGTGCTAAAGAGTACTTCAGCGGATGCAAATGAAGTAAGAGCCGAAAGCGCAAAGATAAGAATTATGATTCGTTTTTTTATCATGAGCTAATTTTAATACTTAATTGCATGAAAATCAATGTGCAAATAAGTAGTAACATGTAATGTTTAAGGGATACGAAAAATGCCGACACTTGGGGTCGCGTCGGCATTTTTCTACACAGGAGGGAACTTGAAATATATAATCAAGTTGTTTTAATTCGTTCCGCTCAATGATAAATATCTATTGACACACTATTATACACAATTATTTTTAATCTGTCAAATAAAAAAGTACTTTGTTTGAACTTATTTAGGGCTTAAATTCACACGCTTTTTTGAAAGAGCGGGAAGGTATATATAATATGATAATTGCGATTGATGGACCTTCCGGATCGGGTAAAAGTTCAACCGCCAAACAGGTAGCCAGATCTTTAGGATTTACTTACCTTGATACCGGTGCAATGTACCGTGCGGCAGCCGTTGGAGTCTTGCGCTCCGGGATCGATCCACAAGATGAGAAAGCTGTAGCTGAAGCCGTAAAGGAAATGACTGTAGGCTTTAAAGGTAAACAGGTGCTATTGAATGGTGAAGATGTAAGTCTTACCATTCGGCAAGATGCGGCTACAAAAGCGGTAACACCCGTATCTGCCAACCCCGCAGTCAGAGTTCTCATGGTGGAGAAGCAGAGGGAGATCGCAGCTGATAATGACATCGTTATGGAAGGACGGGATATAGGAACAGTCGTATTCCCTAACGCAGATTTTAAATTCTTTCTCGTTGCCGATCCTCATGTTCGCGCTTTGCGCCGCATGAAGGAATCAACAGAGAACTTAAGCTTGGAGGAGATTGAGGCCGATCTGCTTCGCCGGGATGAAAAGGATTCCTCGCGGGCGTACTCGCCTTTAAAGAAAGCAGATGATGCTTTTGAGATCGACACCAGTAATTTGACATTTAATGAACAAGTAGATAAGATATTATCGATCATACAATCAAAGAGCCAAAACATGGAGGAAAATGAATGGCTGAAGAGTTGAAAAACGTAGAACCCGTAAACCCTCAGGAAGACGTCGAAACTGTTGAAGAGACCGTTGAAGTCGAAACAGACGATGTAGAAGAAGTTAAAGAACAGGTAGAAGACGTAGTTGAAGAAACTACAGAAACAGAAGAAGAAACTCTTGAAGAAGTTGTTGAAGTAGCTGAAGAAGTTACAGAAGCAACTGAAGAAGTAGTTGAAGAAGCTGTTGAAGAAGAAAAACCTGTAGAACCGGCAGCTGAGGCTAATAAAAAACCTGCTGGTGATATTTATGATCAAATTCATGTAATCGAACGCAGTGAATTGGTCACAGAAGTCAAAGAAGAGCTCAATCCTGAACTTGAAAAAATGTACGAAAGAACATTAAACAAGTTCAGTAACAACGAACGTGTAAATGGTCATGTTATCCGTATTACGGATAAAGAAGTTGTTGTAGATATTGGCTTCAAGTCAGAAGGTTTGATCCCGGTAGAAGAATTCGGTAAAAACATTCCGGAACTTGGAGATGAAATTGAAATATATGTTGATAAGATCGAAGACCGTAAAGGTCAATTGATCCTTTCAAAGAAAAAAGCTGATTTTCTCCGTGCGTGGGAACGCCTCAAAGAAGTTCATGATGCCGATGGTATCATTGAAGGTTACATTGTCAAACGTATCAAGGGCGGTATGGTCGTTGATCTTGGCGGTGTTGAAGGTTTCCTTCCCGGTTCACAGATTGATGTTCGTCCGGTTATCGATTTTGATGCCTATGTTGGTAAGAACATGAATTTGAAGATCGTTAAATTGAACGAAGCTCGTAAGAACATCGTTGTCAGTCGTAAAGAAATTCTTGAAGAAGCCCTTAAAGAAAAACGTGAAGAATTGCTTAGCCAAATCCAGGTTGATCAGGTACTCAAAGGCCGCGTAAAGAATATTACCGATTTTGGTGCTTTTATTGACCTTGGTGGTGTTGACGGATTGCTTCATATTACAGATATGTCATGGGGACGTATCAAGCATCCTTCTGAAATGCTTTCCATTGATGACGTTGTTGAAGTTAAGGTCATTGACTACAATACTGAAAAACAACGTGTTTCTTTGGGTGTTAAACAGCTTGAATCACATCCTTGGGAAGATATTGAACAAAAATATCCCATCGAATCAGTGGTTAAAGGACGTATCGTTTCCATTACTAACTACGGTGTATTCGTAGAACTTGAAAAAGGTGTTGAAGGTTTGATCCATATCTCAGAGATGAGTTGGACACAACATATTAAACATCCTTCAGAGATATACCAGATCAATGATGAAGTGGAAGCAAAAGTTTTAGCTATTGATTCACAAGATCGCAAGATCTCTCTCGGTGTAAAACAATTACAACCCGATCCTTGGGATGAACTCGGAATGAAATATGCCCCGGGTATGAAGGTTAAAGGTATTGTGCGCAACCTGACTCAGTTCGGTGCTTTCGTTGAGATCGAAGAAGGTATTGACGGATTGATCCACGTTTCTGATCTTTCATGGATCAAAGTGGTTCGCCATCCGAAAGAAGTTCTTCAAAAAGGACAGGAAATTGACGTTGTGATCCTCGAGATAAATAATGAAAACCGTAAAATCTCTTTAGGTTACAAACAACTTGAAGAAAATCCATGGGAAGTCCTGGAAAACAAATACAAATCAAATAAGATGGTCAAAGCCACAGTCTTGAAGATCCTTGATAAAGGTATCATTATGACGATCGAAGGTGAAGAAGTTGAAGCTATCGTTCCTTTGAATACTATGTCTAAAAAAGACAAACGCGATTATACACGCGGTATCAAAGTAGGCGACGAGTTGGAACTTCGTGTCATTGAAGTTCGTCAGGAAGATCGCAAGATCGTGCTTGCCAGTGAAGATCTCGGTTTATCGGAAGATGATAAAGACATCGCACGTGTTATGTCTAAACATGCAGATGTAACACAGAAGCTTGAGATCCCGGATGATCTTCTTTCTAAATTCAAAGCGAAAGAAGAAAAAGCCGAAAAAGCTGCTGAAGCCGAAAAAGCTGTAGAAGCTGAAAAAGCTGTAGAAGCTGAAAAAGCTGTAGAACTTGTAGAAGCAAAAGCTCCTAAAGCTACGAAAAAAGCTAAAGAAGAAGAAGCTCCCGAAGCTGAAGTAGAAGAAGCTCTTGCAGAAGAACCGGCGCCGAAGAAAAAAAGCACAAAAAAAGCGGAAGTAAAAGCTGAAGAAACAGACGAAGCTCCCGCAGAAGAA